>JALULG010000061.1 GCA_027040785.1 bacterium | reverse complement strand
CGTTTTTTGATAAATATGTTTTCATAATTAAAAATTATAATATTTTTTAAATAAAAAAACAAATTATGGCCAATTCATTAAAACGTCAAATTAAAATTCCATTTTTTACGATTATTAAAATAGTTTTCGTATTATTGCTTTTTTATGTCGCTTATTTAACTTTGGATATTTTGGCATTATTGTTTATTGCTTTTATTTTATTTTCGGCTTTGACTCCCTGGATTGATAAGTTGGAAGACTATCGTATTCCTCGTTTTTTAAGCGTTTTAACTATTTATTTGTTTTTATTTTTAATAATTATTTCCATTTTTGTTTTTTTTGCGCCTATTTTTTTATCTCAAGTTAAAGACCTGCTCTCTTCTATTCCGGGCTATTGGGATAAGATATTTTTAAATAATGAAAAGATAACCGAGTTTTCCGTAAAATATGGTTTGTCAACCGATTTTGATAATTTTATTAGATTAATTCAACAAAATATTGGCAAAGGTATTCAAGGTGTTTTTTGGATTTTGGTAAGTATTTTTGGCGGTTTGGCTTCATTTTTAATCGTTTTGGTAATTGCTTTTTATATGATTGTAGAAAAAAATTCTTTGGATAATTTTTTAGGGGATTTAATTCCTAAAAAATATAAAAAAGAAATGTTAGAAATTATTGAGAAAGTTCAAGAGAAATTAGGCGCTTGGTTTCGGGCTCAATTATTTTTGTCTTTTATTATTTTTATTTTAACTTTGATATTTTTAAGTATTTTTAAAATCAAATATGCTTTGATTTTGGCGATTATTGCCGGTTTCACAGAGTTAATTCCTTATTTGGGACCGACACTTGGCGCTGTCCCGGCGGTTTTATTGGCTTTTCTTGATGAGCCGTTTAAAGCATTAATAGTGATTTTTATATATGTTGGTATTCAACAGTTTGAAAACACTGTTTTAGTTCCTCAGGTAATGAAAAAAGCGGTTGGTTTAAGTCCGGTGGTCAGTATTTTGGCTTTAATGGCCGGATTTAAAATCGGAGCCGCTTTGGGAATTGGCAGTGTTTTAGGTGGTATTTTGGCGATTCCTTTGGTAGTAACTTTATCAATAATTATCAATGAGGTTTTTAAATATAAAGAAGCGTAATTATGATTTCATATTTGGAAGGTAGGGTATTAAAAAGAGATGACAAATCAATTATTTTATTGGTAAACGGGGTTGGTTATCGTATTTTTTTGGGAAAAAATTTATTATCATCAATTAAACAAGGTGAAAATTTAAATATTTTTACCTTTTTACGTTTTAGAGAAGACGCTCTATCTTTATTTGGTTTTTCAAAAAAAGAAGAATTGGATTTTTTTGAATTGTTAATTTCTGTTTCAGGAGTTGGCCCAAAATCGGCTTTAATTTTACTTGACTCTTTAGGGTTGGAGAAAACCCAAGAAGCTATTTTAAATAAAAAAGTTTTTATTTTAACAAAAGTTCCGGGCTTGGGTAAAAAAACAGCGGAAAAAATAATTGTAGAATTAAAAAATAAAGTGGGAGGCGATTTATCGGAAAGTTCTTTGGTTGAAGATGAAAGTTTTAACAATGAAGAGCTTATCAACGCTTTGCAGGGACTGGGTTATAATCGTAAAGATATTAACGGAGTATTGCAAATTTTACCAAAAGAAATTCAAGATATTGATTTGAAAATTAAAGAGGCCTTAAAAATATTGGGGAAAAATAAATTTTGATTTTTATGGAAGAATTTTTAATTTTATTAAAAAAAATAATCCCTCGTAAAATATTTGTTTTTTTACAACCATTTTATCATAAATTTTTAAGCAAATTATCCG
Organism: bacterium; assembly: GCA_027040785.1. Classification (GTDB taxonomy): domain Bacteria; phylum Patescibacteriota; class Patescibacteriia; order JAACEG01; family JAACEG01; genus JALULG01. The sequence continues at coordinate 2,333 of JALULG010000061.1, read as the reverse complement.
CTTTTTGGTATGCTTATCCTTCGGAAAAAATGATTGTTATCGGAGTAACGGGAACTAATGGAAAATCAACAACCGTTCATTTGATTGCTAGAATTTTGGAAGCGCAAGGAGATAAAACCGGGGAAACTTCAACTACAATTTTTAAGATTGGAGATAAAGAATGGTTAAATGATAAAAAAATGACTATGTTGGGTCGTTTCGCTTTACAAAAAATGCTTAAAAAAATGTTTATGGCCGGTTGCAAGTATGCGGTTGTTGAAACTTCGTCAGAAGGAATAAAACAGTTTAGACATTTGGGAGTAAATTATGATATTCTGGTTTTTACAAATTTAACCCCCGAACACATTGAGTCTCATGGCGGTTTTGAAAATTATAAAAAAGCCAAATTAAAACTTTTTAAACACTTGGAAAAATCAAAACATAAAACAATAAACAATCGGAAGATATTAAAAACAATTATTGTTAATTTGGATGACAAATATGCCGGTGAATTTTTAAATTTTAATGTTGACAAAAAAATAGGAGTTACTTTAAGGGATAAAAAAAGCGATTTAGTTGATGAAGTGTTAAGAGTAGAAGAATTAAAAGAAGAAAAAGATAAAACTGTTTTTAAATATAAAAATAAAAAAATAAAAATAAATTTATTGGGAAAGTTTAATGTTTACAATTCCGCGTTGGCAATGGCGGTGGCTATTCAAGAAAAATTCTCTTTAAAAGATATAAAAGAAAAATTGGAAGAGATAAAAAAAATGCCCGGCAGAATGGAAAAAATTGAAGAAGGACAAAATTTTAAAATTATTATTGATTACGCTCCCGAGCCGAAATCTTTGCAAAAAGCTTATGAAGTGATTAAGAAAATTCAAAATAATAGAATTATTCATATTTTGGGATCTTGTGGCGGAGGGCGTGATAAGGCGCGACAGCCGATTTTGGGAAAAATTGCCGGTGAAAAAGCCGATTACGTGATCGTAACAAACGAAGATCCTTATGATGATGATCCGATGGAAATTATAAATAATGTTGCCAAAGGAGCGGAGGAAAAAGATAAAGAATTAAATAAAAATCTTTTTAAAATTTTAGATAGGCGCAAAGCCATAAACAAGGCCTTGTCTTTGGCTAAAAAAAATGATATCGTTTTTATTACCGGTAAAGGCAGCGAGCAAGCAATGTGTTTGGCAAACGGGAAAAAGATTCCTTGGGACGACAGAAAAGTTGTCAGAGAGGAACTTAAAAAAAAGGAGGAAAATAAATAATGGAAAAATTATCAATCGGAAAATTCGTTGACAAATCACAAGCAACTCAAGGGAGAGATAGGGTTTTGCCGCCAACACCGTATTTTAAAAAAGGTTCTTTATTAAAAAAACCTAAAAAGGCAAAGAAAAGTCTTTTTAAAAAAGTAATGTTTTTTTAAAAAACAAATTAGAAACCAATTAAAAATAAATTTCCGGACTTGATCCGGAATTTTTTATTTTCCCCATGTCATGCTGAATCTCCTATGTCATGCTGAATTCATTTCAGCATCTCATTTTTTATATCATACAAGTTCGTTTCAGTATTTCGTTTTCCCTATATCATGCTGAATCTTGTACTGAGTTTATTCGGTATTATTTAGCATCTCAAGAAACAGAGTAATAATTTAAAAAACACGAGATCCTGAATCAAGTTCAGGATGACAGTGGAATTGACACGAGACCCTGAAATGTTTAGAGTGATATATGTTTTTCACGAGATTCTGAAATAAATTTAGAATGATAGTGGGTTTTTCCTGTCATACTAATTTTTTATGTTATGCTGCCCCCCTTGTCATGCTGAATTTATTTCAGCATCTCAGAGAAAAGAGAAAAGCTTAAAAAATATGAGATTTTATGACAGCTCCTAAAAACAATAAAAACTAAATTTGCCAAAATTTATTAAGATTTTTTTTATTTTTAATTAATAAATTCATATATTTTATTTCTCGATCAATCATTTCTTTATCCTTTCTTCTTAACCATTCACTTAACCAGGCAAAACGTAACGCAATAATAAAGTCCGTTAGAGTTTCCCAACTTTCTTTTTTGAGAAAATTATTTTTTTGTAAAGTTTTGATAAAAGTTGGAATCATACCTTTTATCAAACTATCTAAATTTTCACTACCAATACAACCGATCATATTGGCGACGTCATAAGCTTCTTTTTTATAACCGACAAATTCCCAATCAATAACATTTTTTATTTCTTTTTCACCCCAAACAATATTTAAAGGATGAAAATCTCCATGACAAAAATTTTCCGGTAATTTTTCATAAAGCGGAAAAAAAGATTTTTCCAAATATTGAATTATTTCTTTAATC
>JALULG010000060.1 GCA_027040785.1 bacterium | reverse complement strand
GATTTTGATATTGTAATTTTGTCGGATAGAAAAAAATTTTAATATTTTTTGAAAAAAATAAAAATTTACTTTGTTTTTAGGTCCAAAAATAATTATTAAAAAAATGGTTATCAATAGACCGGCAAAAGAGAATGTAAGAAGACTAACCAAAAAGCGTTCGTTAAAAAATGAATGCAAAATAAAAATAAAATAGCTCATTATCAATATTTTAAAAAATATTTTAAAATATTTTTTCTTTAACACTTTAGTCATATTTTATTTTTGCTTAATAAGTTATAGTTATGTTGAATAAAATAATTCGTAATACTGATAATTAGTCCACCCACTATTATGATAAATATCCATTGTAAAAATGTATTATAAGGATAAATATGATATATTATTATCCGAACGGGACGATAAAATAAATATATGCAAAAAGCTGAATAACTGATAAATTTTATATATGGATTAAAAACATTATTGGTATAGCTACCATGATGTAAGTATAAAACGATTAAGATAAAAATAGTGTTTAGTAGGTTTACAATATTTAATTGTTTACATTGTTTTTTCATGAGAGCTGTTTGTATTCTTGGTAGTATTTTTTGCTAATTTTTTGTTTATTAAAATTATTTTTTATAAATTTAAAACCATTTTTACTGATTGTTTTTTTAGAATTACTATTTTTTAATAAATTTATTATGGCTTGAGCAATGGTTTTCGGTTTATTGTTGGATAATAAAATTCCGGTATTATTATTTTTGATAATTTCTTTTGTCCCCCCAACATCGGTAGCGATTGTCATTGTTTGACAAGCAAGAGCCTCAAGGCAAACCGTAGGTAATCCTTCCGAGTAAGATGGGTTTATGAATATATCTGCCAAATTATAAAAAACAGGTAATTGATTGTTTTTAATTTTTCCTAAAAACAAAACATTTTTTTGGATTTTTAATTCCCGAATTATTTTTTTAAGATATGTTAATTTATTACCTTCGCCAATTATGATTAATTTTAGATCGGGAAATTTCTTTAAAATTATCGGAATGGCCTTAATCAAATTTATTATCCCTTTTTCCCTAATTAATCTCCCTACAAACAATAAGCAAAAAGATTTGATTCCGTATTTTATTTTTATTGATTCAGTATTGATGTTCGGTTTAAATATTTTTATATTTATTGAATTGTAAATTACTGATGTTTTGTGTAGAGCAACAAAGTTTTTGTTGATTTCATTTGCCAATGCTTGACTGACAGTTGTTATTTTATCAACATTTTTAATGGTATATTTTTTAATAATTTCAGATATTTTTCCTTGCAACCCAAAAATATCGGTCCCATGAGCGGTACAGATAATTTTTATTTTTTTGTTAAATATTTTTTTATAAAGCACGGCAATCATTCCTTGAAATATAAACCAATGAGCGTGAATGATATCTATTTTTTCTTTTTTTATTATTTTTTTTATATTAAATAATTGAGATAATATGAAAAAGGGAATAAGAATAAAGAAAATTTTATTTTTTTTAATATTTGCTAAAATTCCTCCATTATAAGATAATTTTTCTAAATTTTCTATAAAATATTTAAAGCGATATACAATTATTTTATCGATTATTTCTTTCTTTTTTGCTCCGGGATAATGCGGAGCTAATACAAAAATTTTTAAATTTTTGTATTTTGTTAAGTTTTTAGCCAATTCAAAGATGAAAATTCCATCACTATCATTTTTCCATCTGGGGAAAGAGGACGTTGTTATTAAGATATTAATTTTTTCACTCTTCATAATAATTTTTTCTTTTTTCTAAATATAATATCTCTTCCTGATTGCGTCTTATTTTATCCAGAATATCAGCTACAAGCCCAAATAAAATCAATATTATTCCAAGAACAAATAAAGCTCCGCCAAAAAACCCAAAAATTTTATAAGGAGTGTATTGTTTTGTAATAATTTTATGTATTATTAAAAAAGTGAAAAAGAAAAAACCCATTATCAAAAAAAATATTCCCGGATAACCAAAAAATCTGAGCGGTTTATAATAAACAAATGAGCGAATTATAATATTTAAGGTATTCCATGTATATTTAAAAATATTACCGGCAATTTTCGATTGTCTCTCCTTGAAATATTGAACCCCGATTGGAATTTGTTTGATATTTAAATTTTTAAATTTTAAATTTAAAAACATTTCTTGGGTATAAGTAAAACGTCCAAACAGATTAAGGTGAAGCAAAGCTTTCTTGTTATAAGCTCTAAACCCGCATGATACATCTTGAAAATTTTCGCCAATTAAATTGCTTATAAGGCGTGACATTAAATTATTTCCCCAATATTTTATTGTTGACATATTTTTTGGTTTGCCATTTTTAAATCTGTTGCCAACTACAAAATCAGCCTTTTTTTCAATAATCGGTGTTATCAGTTCTTTTATTTCTTTTGGATTAAATTGGTTATCAGCATCAATGTTTGTGATTATATCATATTTGTTTTTTAGGGCATATTTAAAGCCATTTGATAATACTGTGCCGACTCCTTCGTTTTTGTGGTGCTTGATTACAATAGCCCCACAATTTTTAGCAATTTGTGCGGTATTATCCGTGCTACCATCATCAATAACCAAGCAATTTATTTTATTTATTCCGTTTATTTGTTTTGGTATTTTAGAGATTACATCTTGGATGGTTTTTTCTTCGTTATAAGCGGGAATTATTACCAATAATTTTGTATCTTTTTCTTTTGTCATATTATTGTGATTTAAAATGGATATCTGAATATTTTCCCATACCAAAAATATATTTTATAAAACAGTGGTAAAGTTCCATTCTTGTCTTTTCTATTTTTTATCCATTCTGTAAAATTTTTTAAAATATTTTTTTGCTGAATTAGATATTTTTGGATATTTTTAATTTTCCCATTATTTTTAACTCCTATACTATTTTTTGTTCCATGGTTGAAAACAAGTAAAGGTTCTTTAATGAACATAAAATTTTCTTGGGTTGATACTCTGAGCCAGAAAGCGTAATCTTCCCCGGTTGTGATATATTTTTCAGTGGGGAATAAGCCAATTTTTTTAATGACTGATTTATGTATAACAACAGAACTGCAAATTATTCTATTCAATTTAAGCAAGTCTTTAAATTTTATTTTTTTCCAATCTTTTTTATGATAAATTTTTGTTTTATTTTTTTTTACAATATGAAGATAAGCGTTTGTTGATGATGCTTTTAGGCCGGTTTTCTTTAATACCTTTAATTGTTCTTCCAGTTTATTTGGAAGCCATTCGTCATCACTATCTAAAAAAGCAATCCATTCTCCTTTGGCATTTTTGATTCCTTTATTTCTAGGTATGGCCGGTTTTCCACTATGACTTCCCTTTATCCATTTAACGCGATTATCTTTTTGAATAATTTCTTTAACAATTTTTTCCGTATTATCTGTAGACCCGTCATCGCAGACAAGAATTTCAATGTTTTTAATCGTCTGGTTAAGAGCGCTTTGGATGGCTTTTTCTATTATTCCTTTTCTGTTATAAGTAGGAATTATAATACTTACTTTTGGCATTTTGTATATAAAATTAGTTTTTTAAATTTTGATCCAGTCTATAGGAATCAGATCATTGATATTTTTGTGAACATTAAACCATTTTTTTGGTGCGATTATAATTTTGTTTGGATTGTTATTTAACCATGCTCCCCACCAGCTAAAAGAGCTGTTGGTTATTATATTATGTTTGCATTTGCTCATTAATATTAACTCTTCGTAATCTTTCAGGTTGCTTTTGCTAACAAAAGTTAATGGAAATTTTGTTTTTAAATTATTTTCTGCCCATTTTATATCATCTGAAAATACGAAGAAATGAGGAGTTTTTTTAATTCTCGTAATTTTTGCAATTGCGTTGATGTAATATTTTAGAGAACAAAGCCCATGATATTTATTTGTTTTTTTGCTTTTAACATAATCACCTCTTCTAATATGAATAGAAATAGAGGTAGTATTTTTTATTAGTTTAAGAAATTTTTTTGCCTTGTCTGACATTTGATTTTTTAAAGTAAATTCTTTGCGTATTATATTTTCTATATTTTTAAAATATTTTTCGCTTTGCCAATATCCTTCTATATAACTATCATTGGTTTTAAGTATTTTAGGATAAAAATGAAAATATGGTTCTTGGATATAGTTTAATATATAGTTTTTTTTAATAAATGGAATAAATTTAAATACAAATATAATT
>JALULG010000059.1 GCA_027040785.1 bacterium | reverse complement strand
TTTTAAGGCTCCAAACGTTTGGCGACACTTCATAGAAACAAGTCAAGGTTCTTTTGAACTTTTTTCTTATCCTGCCTATAAAAAAGACAGATCAGAAAAATGTTAAACTCTTTAAACTATAAAATTTTGATTTTAAAGAGAATCAGGATCGGAAAGTTAAAATTAAATCTCAAAAAAGGAGAGTGGCGATATTTAAGAAAAGACGAGATAAAAAAACTACTTTCCCAGTCTTAAATTGGCGTCGGCTTTTAATTTAAACAAATCATCTTTTCCGAATTTTAAATAACGATAATACCCTAAAATTGAAACCATAACCGCATTATCGGTACTTAATTTTTTGTCGGGAATTAAAAAATTAATATGAGGAAATAATTTTTTGATTTTTTTTTGAAAATCTTTTTGTATTTTTTTATTTGCCGAAACTCCTCCGGCAATTAAAAAATTTTTAACCTTGTATTTTTCAATAGCTTTTAAACTTTTATAAAGAAGAACCTCGCTTACCGCTTCTTGAAAAGAAGCTGTCATTTTATTCCGAAACAATTCGGTTATTTTTTTTCTTTTTTTAATTTCATAATTAACTGCGGTTTTTAAACCCGAAAAACTAAAATCAAAATCACTTGAATTAATCATTGGTCTTGGTAAATTTATCAATTTTCCTTTATATTTTTTTGCTCTTTTTTCTATGATTGGTCCACCGGGATAAGCTAATTTCAATAATCTGGCCACTTTATCAAAAGCTTCTCCTACGGCATCATCTCTTGTTTCGCCGATGATTTTATATTCAAATTCTTTTTTAATTAAAACCAAAGAAGTATGTCCGCCGGAAATTATCAATGCCAAAGTGGGAAATTTTTTGGATTTTTCAGAGTTTAAAAAATTTGCGTAAATATGGGCTTCTAAATGATTAATCCCGATAATCGGTTTTTTCCAAGTATAAGCTAATGTTTTGGCAGTTTCAACTCCGATTAACAAGGCCGGAATCAAGCCCGGTCCTTTGGTAACGGCCACTAAATCCAATTCTTTTGGAGAAATTTTACTTTTTAAAAAAGCTTTATCCAAACAATAATTAAAATTTTCCAGATGAAGTCGGGCCGCTAAATTGGGAACAACACCTCCGAAGGGGGCATGTTTTTTGATTTGAGAAGAAACAATATTTGCCAAAAGTTTAGATTTTTGTTTTTTTTTGTCAATTTTTAAAATAGCTACCGCTGTTTCATCGCAACTGCTTTCTATACCCATTATTAACATAAATTTATTTTAAGATTGATTCCAAATCCTTTTTTTGATTTAATTCGGTTTTATCATCAATACCGTTTTTGTTTGTGTCAACGCTTTTAGGATCTGTTTTAAAATAAAGTATTTCGTTCCAATCACTTAAACCGTCTCCATCAGTATCTTTCTTTTTGGGATCTGTTTTGTAAATATTTATTTCATCAACATCGCTGATACCATCATTATCACTATCAAGAGCTTTGTGAAAATTTTTAGTTTTGTTTTTTTGAACTATAAATGGTAAAGGAGGGTTAACTTCCGGATTGGCATTTTTTTCGGTTTCCGTTTTTTTAACATAAGTTTTAGGAAAATTTTTACCGGATATTAAAAAAAATAAAACCGTTAAGGTTCCCAATAACAAAAGAATGATCAAAATTAAGGTAAAAGTTGCCAAACCCTGATTGTTTTTTTGATTAAAAGAATCTTTTTGTTTCATAAAATTTATTTTAATGCAATTAATTGTTTATTTGCGCTCTTCTGAGAATTTCGCTTTCAACCAAGCTCCTATCTCTGCCGTACTTTAAAAAAGACAATTGTTTGATTTTTTTCGCATTATTCACGCCTGATCTGTCCAAAGGAAAAGCGTGCATATTAAAGGCTCTGCTTGGTTGGTTGTCAATAATCAATTTTACATAAGCGTTGTATTTATCAATATTTACCAAATCATGAGCCGTGAAAACCGGAGCAAATTCTTTGGCCAAAAATTCCGCATCATCAACCCCGACTTTAAAAGAAATAATTGTTCCGACATTTCCAAAAATGGAATCTCTAATTGAAGTATCTTGTTCTCTAACCAATTGTCCGATATATTGATGAGCAATATTTAAATTTAAACGATATTTTCTGGCTTCCGATAAAATAACCGAGATACTGTCGGTAATAAAATTTTGAAATTCGTCCAAATATAAATAAAAATCTTTTCTTTCTTGTTTGGAAATATCGGTTCTTGATAAAGCGGCCATCAGAATTTTTCCCACCAAAACCAATCCCAATAAATATGCGTTTGATTCCCCTATTTTTCCCTTGCTTAAATTTACCAATAAGATCTTTTTTTTATCCATTACATCTCTTAAATTAAAGGCGCTTTTTTGTTGGCCAATAATAGGACGCATTATGTCATTGGAAACAAAAGTGTTTAGTTTACTGGTGATATAAGGAACCATATTTGCCAAAGCGGCTTCCCCGCCGGCTTTTTCGGCTTCTTTTTGCCAAAAATCTTTCACGACCGGATTTTTACATTTGCTTAATTTAAATTTTCTAAAATCCGCATCTGCCAAAACTTTGGAAATTTCCATTAAAGTTGAACCGCTTTCCGGACTTTCCATTATTAAAAGCATCGCATTTCTGGCATATTGTTCAAACATCGGTCCCCCGGTTTGTTTTAAATTATAAAGTTTATCAAAAATTCTAATCATTTCATTGATAACAAATGTTTTTTGTTCCGGATATTTTGGATCATACTCCAATAAATTCAGACCCATAACTCTATCGGTATTTGATGGATCAAAATAAATAACATCATCAGCTCTTTCCGGGGGGATTGTTCCCAATATATCTTCCACCAAATCACCATGAGGATCAATAACTGCCACTCCATCACCGTTTTTTATATCTTGACTGGCCATATTGGAAAGCAATTCTGATTTTCCAACACCGGATTTACCGATTACATAAACATGTCTGGTTCTATCTTCTCTGCCTATTCTAATGATCTTTTTCACATCTCTATAAATATTTTCGCCTAAAATTATTCCTTCTTGAGGAATATTTTGAGGAGCGGGCGCTTCCCGAGAACTGAGCCAACGAATGTTCGGAGTGGCATTGGACGCTAAAGGAAAATGAAACAAAGATGATAACTCTTCGGCATTTAGTATCATTTTTGTTTTTAGGTTAAATTTGCGATAAATAAAATCATTGATTATTTTCTTTTTTGATATGGGACGAACTACTGAAAAACTGTTTCCGTATTGATAAATATTGTATTGTCCAAAACTGTTTAAAATGTTTTCCAAATACATTTCCACTTCATCTTTTTGGTCTGCTGAAACAATAATTCTAACATTTGTTTCCAAACCGGCTTTAGATATTTTTTCTTCTATTTTTTTTACTGATTCTTCCTCCATTTGGCTTGTTTTAATATCTTTTTCAATATGAGTTTCTTTTTCCGGATTTTTTTTAATCGGACCAAAAACAGCCGTATATAAATCATCGCCAATACCGCTCATCAAACTTGAACCGGCGCTTCCTTTTAGTTTAATCGCTTCGTTTAAGCTTTTCCCTCTTCTGACTTCAATGGCAATTTTTGTTCCATAAGAACGCCAATCACTATTGGTCGGACGAACAATATATTGTATAACCGCGCCATCATCTTTTTCCATTTTTGATAAAGCGTTAATTAAAGCGTTTAAAGGATCTGATTGTAATTCTTTATAAGTTTTAATCGGAAATAAAGAGTTTTTTGATAAAGACAAAGAAACTCCATCTATATAACCTTGCGGGGAAAAAATATTATAATCTTCAACTTCTTCAATATGAGCGTTTGGATATTGGGCCTGAATTTGTTGGGTAATAAAATTTCTTAATTTTTCCGGAGGTACTACATAAAAAAATATCTCACCTTTGCGAACCACGATTTCAAAAGCGATTTCATAATTTTTTTTAGCTGAAGAAAACAAGCCCTTTGACATTTTTAATCCGGCAATATTGGAATAAATAGTTTCCATTATCCCGATTTTTTCTTGAATTGCTTGAAGAGTTAAACTGTTTTCTTCTCCCTTTTCTTCGTTTTCTCTGGGTAAAGTAACCAAAAGAACCGGCCTTTTAAATATTTTGGAAGAAGTTTTTTTAGAGAATAACATAAAAAATTATTTTTTCATATTAAGAATTTTGTCGGCTTTTATCTTTGCTTCTTGTTCTAAAAAAAATTTATTCACACCCGGAATGATTTTTAACC
>JALULG010000058.1 GCA_027040785.1 bacterium | reverse complement strand
AAATTATCTTTTGACTACGGTAAACAATTTCTCCTTAAATTCATTCTCAGTTTCTTGATTATAAAATGGCAAGCCAATTATTTTATACTTCTTAGATTTAAAAAACTCCAAAATTTTATCTTTAAATTTTTCTTTTATTTCTTCTAAAAAGTCAGCTTTCCATTTTTCGCTTCCGGTCAATTGCGGGCCCTTTGGTTCTAAAAAAAGTTGGTAAGTAATTCCTTTACCGATTTTATCAATCAAAAACAATAGATAATCCGGTTCAAAACTTCTACCATCTTTAAAATTATAAATTTTTAATTGCCTTTCATTTCTAACAAGATAAATCTTTTTAAAGTTTTTCCTTAATTCATCAATCTGTCTATCAATTAATTCTACACATTATCATTTATTTTTCTTTCGCCAGTCTCGCGATATAGATAATCATTTTTATCTAAAAAATAGACAAACAAAAATGAAGCAATACGTTTATTGCCGTCTGAAAATGGATGATCTTTGATAATCAAGTAAAGCAAATGTGACGCCTTATCTTCAATAGATTGGTATAATTCTTTCTTATCAAATGTCTGATAAAGCCCTTTAATAATCCCTTCTAAACTTTTACCTCGTTTTTGCCCAAATAAATTATTGGCTTCTTTTTTATCAACCAGTTCTTTTTTGATTTTAGAAATTATTTTTATGCAATCGCTGTATTTCAAAATAAATTTTCCACTTGCGCCCCTTTTTGCTTTTAGCTTGCCTTTATCGTATTGTTCAAGCAAAGAAAAAGTCTTGGAATAATCAGCCAACAAATTTAAAATTTCCGCCTCTTGTCCTTGTAATAATTTACCTTTTGTTTTTTTTTGTAAAAACAAAATAGTTTGTTGTAATTGATTAAATTTATTTTGCGCTTCCAGTAACCTCTTTTCGTTTATGGCGTAACCCTTAAGCAGATAATTTTTTAGTATATTGGTTGCCCATTTTCTAAAATTAATTGCTTGAGATGAATTTGTCCTGTATCCAACAGCCAAAATAACATCTAAGCTATAGAAAGTCACCGGTTTGTCTGAATTTGCAATGTGCAAAAAATGCACATTGCTTTTTTTGTCCACTTCCTTATCTTTAAATATTTTATTAATATGTTTAGTGATAACTGAACGTTCCTTACCGAACAACTGAGCTATTTCATCCTGCCGAAGCCAAACAGTTTCATCTTCAAAACGCACTTTTAACTCAACCTCGCCCTTGGCCGGCTTATAAATAATAATTTCGCCTTTATTAAATTTTCCCTGATTTTTTCTGGACATAAATTTATTTTTGGTGTTTTCTGATTATCTTTTAAACAAATTCTTTGTTTAATTTTTATAAAATTAATTGTATTTGAAAAATAAAATAGGTATAATAATTAACACCCCTACCAAACATATTTTTCAAAAAATTTTAAAGTGGCCGGCCATAATTTCATCTTTTTCATTTCTTCCTTGGTAAAAAACCCGCCATCTTTCAATTCTTCTTGATTTAAAATAAAATTTTCATTCTCAACCTTACAAAAATACCAAGAAACTCTCTCATTTTCTATATCACCCTTTGTTTCAGTGATTTTTTTAGCATTAAGCAAATTAATTTTCAACTCTTCTTTTAATTCTCTTTTTAAGGCTGAAATTTCATTTTCACCTTTCTTTAAATGTCCGGCCGGCGGATAATAATATTCGGAAAACTTCCCAAAATCACGTTTGGAACTAACCAATAAATAGGAAAGCGGATCTTTTTTGACAATTATCCCAACAACAACTTTTTTCATAAATCATTTATTTTAAATTATTAACTTTATTTTACCCTATCTAAAACAAAAAAGGAAGGTAAAATTCCTTGACAAAAAGCCAAAAATCAAATAAATTAAAGAATCAAACAAATAATCATTTAATCGTTCATTACAATAAAATAAAAAGGAGAAAAAAATGAAAAAAAGATTAGCAGAACTCATCAAAAAAGCCAAATCAGAAAATTTAACCGAGCACAAAGCCAAAAAATTGGCCAAAGAAATTCGCGAGACAGTTACAGAAATATATGACTTAAAAAAGGGGACAAGCTCTTTAAGTTCTGAGGATTTTGAAAAAATTAAAAAATGCCTTGATATAGCCAAAAAATTAGAAAAAAGAAAGAGAATGAGGAGCAAAACAAGATGGGAAGAAAAGATAATAATCGTTGAGAAAGGGAGTTTTACCGTTCCTCTTATCCCGAAAGATTTTCCTTTTATAAAAATCACCGGTTTTGTTGCCGGGGTTTTTGAACTCTTTAAAGACGATAAAAGAGTTAGAACAATTACCGGTTTGATGATCGTTTTTGATCTTGACTCTTCTGATGAGAGAGCAAAAGGAATTTCGCCAACAATATGCGGGACTCTGAAGAACTATTTGAGCAAACAACAGGCCGCCTCTCTTCGGCGGTCTGAGAAAAAATTGGAAAAGAAAATTCGTTTATCCGGCAAAGAATTGATCAGAGGAAAAAATTTTTTACTTACTTTCTGGAACGACACCACCCGCAAATATGTAAATTATCTTGAATTCAAGGTGAAAACTTTGGAATTAAAAAAAGAGGGGAAAAACCTCTTAAAACCGGAAATAAACAGGCAAAAAAACGAAATCGGGAAAATGATTAATTCAGTTCATTATACTTCTGTTTGCAAAATCGCCCCCGTTAGGGATGGTGGAAAACGTTTTAAAAGATAAAAAGGAGAAAAAAAATGAACGGGGAATGGATCCTCTTTTTTAAAATAAAAAATATGGGGAAAAATTTTAGTGACGAAGGATGGAAAGAAACTCTCAAAATTACCTTAAAAGCCAAAAACCAAGAAGAAGCTGAGGAGGAGGCCAAATATATTTTCAGAAAAAAAATAAAAGACAATCTTTTTTTAAACCAATTCTCAAAAAAGAAAATCAAAAAAGAAGATTGGATCGTAGCTATCAAACCGTGTATATTATTCGTAAAAAAATTATTTTAATTTTTCCGAAGAAAATATAAAACCAGGTAAAAACCTGGTTTTTTTGCTCGGGGACAGGGATTCGAACCCCGATACCCAGGACCAAAACCTGGTGTCCTACCATTAGACGATCCCCGAATAAAATAAATACATTAAGTATCTTAACATAATTTTAAAATAATGCAATATCAACAACAAAAACAGGGGAAATCCCCTGTTTTTGTTTATTGTTTATTTATATTTATTGGCAACCACCACTGGCTTGTCCGGCTGTTTCTCCCAATTTTTTATTACATTCTTCCGGTTGAGTATTAAAAGCTCCGCAAATTCCCAATTTATAATTTTCCGGAGCTCTGCCACCTCTATACTCTGCCCCGTTAATAATCAAAGTTGGAGAACCTTTAACATTGTATTTTTTATTTAAAGCAACTTCTTCGTCTAATAACTTAGTTCCTTCATTTTTAAAACATTTTTCTATTTTAGCCGTATCAATACCAACCTTTTTAGCCGGTCCATCCCAACAATCGTCAACGTTTTGAGCATTGCATTCGGTATTTACCAAATCAATATAGTCCCAATATTTATCTTTTTGATATTTGTAAATACAAAGCTCCCTGACATCTTGTCTCGCTTCGGCGGCTCCGTGCATTGAACAATATTTATTATCTTTATCTATACAATATTTCGGATATCCGTCTCTATAATTTGAATAAATAACATAGTGTGGTTGAACTTCCACTTTGTTTTTTAATAATCTGGCTACCGGAGAGATTCCTTTTTCCGCCTGATTTCCAAAAGGACAATAAGCCATTGTAAATAATTTGACATCCGGTTTGTCTGTTTTAGGGATATTTTGAGCAGTTTCTTTTTCTTTTTTATCTTTGTTATACTTTTCTATTTCCGCTAAAACCTTATCAATATCCGGCATATCATAAGAAAAATACTTTCCATCTCTGGTTAAAAATAAAGTTGAAGTTGCTTTTTTTCCGCTTCTGGAATTCAAAAACTCAACATCAAAAGCATACATTCCGCTCTTTTCTTCACTCTTCAAAATCTTAAAATCTTTTATTTGTCCTTCATACGCTTTATTAACAAAATTATTTATTTTATCAGTAGCTTCATCCAATGTTATAGCTTTCATTTCTCCCCCTCCTTTTTTACTTCTAAAAAAATTACTTGCCTTATTGTTTTCCCCCACCAAAACAACAATGGCGATTAATAAAAAAATTATCGCAATCATCCAAAAAAGCATTGGACTGCCTTTTTTTCTCTTTTGTGAAGAGACACTCTTTTCTTTAAGAGATTTTAATGTTTTTTTCTCAGTCATAAAATTAAAAATATACAAAATAATAAAATATTTTATTATTTTGTTTTTTAAATTAAATAAT
>JALULG010000057.1 GCA_027040785.1 bacterium | reverse complement strand
TCTTAAAGAAAATTAATTTTTTTGAAAACAATCCCTTTTTAATTTAAAAGCGAGAACTCCGAATTTTTGTTCTTGTTTTTTTGTGTAAAAATGATAATAAATTTTTATCCCCTCTTCCACACTTTTTTTATCCGGTAAAACATTTTTTACTCCTTCTTTTTCTAACATTGTTTTAAAATCCGGATAAAATTTTTTATCCAATACTTTAAAACTCGCTTCACCTGTTTTAAGTTTTAAAACATCACCGATTTTTACTTTTTTAAATTTCCCTTTATTTAATCTTCCTTCTATAGTTTTAACCCCTTGCAACAAATAAGAAAGATAAGGTTCTTGTTTATTTGTTTCAATAATGTTCATAATTATAATCTTTTAGCAATCCTATCTTTAATTTCTGCGATAAAATCTTTTTTAGCAATTTCTCTGGTTTTCTGTTCACCTCTATCTCTAACGGAAAATTTCTCACCTTGCAATTCTTTATCTCCAATAACCAAAACATAAGGAACTTTTTCTTGAACCGATTTTCTGATTTTATTTCCAACAGTTTCATTACCTAAATCAAGTTCCGCCCGAATATTATTTTCTTTAAATTCTTTTAACAATTTTTGACAATATTCATTATGTTTTTCTGAAACAGCCAATATTTTTACTTGAACGGGCGCCAACCAAACGGGAAATTTTCCAACATAATGCTCAATTAAAATCCCCAAAAATCTTTCCAATGACCCCAAAATGGCTCGGTGTATCATTACCGGAGTTTTTTCTTTTCCCTCTTGATCAATATAAACTGCGCCAAATCTTTTTGGCATTGAAAAATCAACCTGAATAGTTCCGCATTGCCAATTTCTACCAATGGAATCTTTTATGTTAAATTCAATTTTCGGTCCGTAAAAAGCGCCTTCGCCTTCCTTGATTTTATAATCCAATTTTTTCTTAACCAAAGCATTTTTTAAAGACTCGGTTGATTTTTCCCAAACATCATCGGAACCAATATATTTTTCCGGACGAGTAGCGATAAAAATTTCATATTCTTCAAAACCGAATTTTTGATAAATATCAATCGCATAATCAACCATATCAATAATTTCATTTTCCATTTGAGATTCTTCACAAAAAGAATGAGCATCATCTTGTGTAAAAGCCCTCACTCGAAAAAGACCATGCAAAACTCCCGACAACTCGTGTCTGTGAACCAAGCCGAATTCAGCGTTTCTAATCGGTAATTCTCGATAAGAATGGGGACGATCTTTGTAAATCAATAGCCCTCCCGGACAATTCATTGGTTTAATGGCATAATCTTCTTTATCTATTTTTGTGAAATACATATTTTCCTTAAACTTATCCCAATGCCCTGATGTTACCCAAAGATTTTTATTTAAAATTAAAGGGGTTTTTACTTCGTTATAATTTCTTTTAAAATTTTCTTCTTGAATAAATTTTTGCAAAGAATTAAAAAGTTCCGAACCCTTGGGATGCCAAAACGGAAAACCCGGCCCTTCTTCATGAAAACTGAACAAATCCATTTCTTTACCGATTTTACGATGATCTCTTTTTTTTGCTTCCTCCAACATCGCCAAATATTTTTTCAACTCTTTGGGCATTTTAAAAGCTATTCCATAAATTCTTTGAATCATTTTGTTTTTTTCATCTCCCTGCCAATAAACACCGGCTACTTTTTCCAATTTGAAAGATTTAAAATTCACCTCACCGGTTGATGTTAAATGAGGTCCTTTACACATATTGATAAAATCGCCTTGTTGATAAAAACTGATTTCTTTCTCTCCTTCTTTTTTTAAATCCAAAGCTATTTCAGCTGTGTATTTATATTTTTTCTTTTTTAAAAAATCTATTCCTTCATCAATAGGCATTATTTTCTTTTTAATCGGATAATTTGCTTGAATTATCTTTTTCATTTCTTCTTCTATTTTGGGAAAATCTTCTTCACTTACCTTATGTTGACAATCAAAATCATGATAAAAACCGTTTTCAATCGCCGGACCAACGCCGGGAATTGCATCATATAAATTTTCCAAAGCTTGCATTAAAATATGCGCCAAAGTATGGCGATAAATTTCTAAATTGTTTTCTTTTTTTTCACTCATATATTTTTAATTTAATAATATTATAAATTTAAATTATTTTGTTTATTTTATTTTCCGAGATACTGAAACAAGTTCAGCATGACATGAAGGTCTCCACTGTCACCCTGAATTTATTTCAGGGTCTCATAATTTTTTAGTATTTGCTTTCTTTTCCGAGATACTGAAATAAATTCAGCATGACATAGGGCATTTCAGAATCTCGTGTTCGGCACATATCATTCTGAACATTTCAGAATCTTATGGTTTTTTAATTTTTACTCTCTCCTCCGAGATGCTGAAATAAATTCAGCATAACAAAATTTAAAACAAACACTAAAACATAATATTTAAAAACCCCGTCCCGATGTATCAAAATTTATGACACACCGGGACGGGGCTTCCCGCGGTTCCACCCGGCTTCCTTGAAAAATCAAGGCACTTTATTACATAAGGCTTAGTTTCGCAAAGCAAAATATTATATAAAGCTATATAACAATATGGTTGGTAGCCATATCAATCGCCTTATTTTCAGTATATTTTTTTCTAAAAAAATGTCAACGTATTTTTTTCTTTTTTTCTTTTAAGATTTTAGTCGCTTCTTTTACTTGTTTTTCTAAAATTTCTATTTTTTCTTTTGTTTTTTGTTTTTCTTCGGCTTCAATAACTCTTTCTTCCGCTTTTATCTTTTTTTCAATTACATCTTTTACTTCATAAAAACGAAAAAAAGCAAAAACAATTATCGCCGCCAAAATTATCCCTAATAAATTCAAAAGAAACAACTCCAATGAACCGGCAATAATTTTACCGTCCAAAAAAGAAAAACCGATACCTACGGTTGCCAAAGGCGGAATTAAAGAAACCGAAATAGCGACTCCGGAAAGTTTTTCTGATAAATTAGGTCGCACCAAAGAATAAGCGCCGGCCACACCGGAAAAAAGAGCGATCAAGAAAAAAGCCAAACTCGGCTTGGTTCTATCCAAAATTTCCTGAGTTAAATTTTTATCCAACATAAAAAAAGAAGCGATTATTGAGATCAAAATCACCACTATCATTGATTGAAAAATCACTTCGCTGGATCTTTTCATTAATTTTATATCTCCAACCACCATTCCCATGGCAAAACTTAAAATCGGAGACAAAAGAGGCGCTACTAACATTCCGCCGATAACCACAACGGCATTATCTACCAAAAGACCGGAGGCGACAATAACAGCAGATAAAATCAACATTAAATAAAAATCATAAGTGGGGGTACTGTCTTGAAACAATTTATCAAAAGTGTTTCTTTTTTGAATTTTAGTTACTTTTTCCGGTTTTATAAACATACTAATCAATAATTTTATTTAAAAAATAATTTACGACAGACATTAAAATTCCAAACAAAATTGCCCATCCAAATCCGGCCACATCAAAACCTTTAACAATACTACTTAATAATAAAATCAAAAAAGCATTAATAATAAAGGTAAACAGACCCAATGTTAAAATATTAATCGGTAAAGTAATAAAAATTAAAAACGGTTTTAAAGTAATATTAATAATTCCCAATAAAATCGCCACCCAAATTGCCGCCCACAAACTGACTGTTACACCGGGCAATAAATAAGCGCTTAATAAAATACTAAAAACAAGACTTAAAAATTTAATTAACATAATTATTCTTTTATCAATTCAATATCATTGATTACAGCATCTTTCAAAGGATGATCATGTTCGTTGGTTTTTAAATTTTCAATTTTTTCCACCACATCCATTCCTTCAACAACTTCACCGAAATTGGTATGATGCCCGTCTAACCAAGGAGTTTCTTTGGCCGTAACAATAAAAAATTGCGATCCGTTTGTATTTGGTCCGGCATTTGCCATTGCAAAACTTCCTTTAACCAATTTATGATTATTAAATTCGTCTTTAAAAGTGTAACCGGGACCACCGGTGCCATCGTTTGACCAATCATCATCTTTACTGTTCGGGCATCCGCCTTGAATCATAAAACCTTTTATTACTCGATGAAATTTTATACCATCATAAAAATTGTTTTTAGCCAAATTCAAAAAATTATTAACCGTTATCGGCGAATCATCATTATAAAATTTTATTTTGATATCACCAAAATTTGTTTTTATGATGACGCCGTTATATTGACTTAATAAATTTTCTTGCCCCATTTTTTTAATTTCTTCATCTAAAGAAATATTTTTTTGATTATCCATTGTTTTTGTTATTTTAATTTTATTAACATTATTATTTTTTTGAGCCGGCTCGGATTTTTCCGAAGAACAGCCCGTCAAAATAA
>JALULG010000056.1 GCA_027040785.1 bacterium | reverse complement strand
TACGAAGCAGCATGTATTCCGGAATGTCTACTTTTCAATCCTTTTTTACAATTTTAATTCTGTTTATAACCATTCCATTGATTAAAGAATCATTTGTTGTCACAGTTGTATTTTTTATAATTATAAAAAAGAGAGCAATATATTGATTGTTTTAAAAAATGCATGGATAATCTTAAAAAATTAGAGAACAGTAAAAATTCTGATTGTTTTAAGGGTGGGGATGATAATTTTTGCTATGATCTTGCCATTATTAATGCTGATACGAGTTATTGTAAATATATAAAAGAAAAGGATAAAAAAAGTGCTTGTATTCAAAGAATCGCTATTTTGAAAAAAAATGAAGATTTATGCAAGGGAATTGATTTTGATGCCGATGCTTTAAAGAAATGCGTAAAAGAGGTTAAGGAAAGTATATATTTTTATGAAGAAATGGAAAAAATAAACAAAAAATATGATTCCAAATAGTTTAAATTATGCGTGAAAATAAAAAACAAGGTAAAACCACTTTCCGGACACCGTCTTATTTTAAAGTTGTGAAAAGTTTAAATAATAAAAAATATGCCGGAAGCAAGATTTTACAAAAGAATAAAAAATGATTTATTGCAGTGCCGGCTTTGCAGTCATTATTGTGTTCTAAAAAATAATGAAATCGGTTTTTGTAATGCTCGGAAAAATAAAGGTGGCAAATTATATTCTTTGGTTTACGGCTATCCGGTGGCGGTTAATGTTGATCCGATTGAGAAAAAGCCCTTGTTTCATTTTTTGCCCGGCAGTGATGTTTTTTCTTTGGGGACTTTTGGTTGTAATTTTCGGTGCAAGAATTGCCAAAATTATGATATTAGCCAAGAAAGCGCCATTGAAGAAAAAAACAAAGCATTACCTTTTCTTGCTCCGGAAAAAATTGTGGCAGGGGCGCTTACTTATAAGACAAAATCAATTGCCTACACTTATGTGGAGCCGACAATTTTTGGTGAATACGCTTTGGATATTATGATTTTGGCACGAAAAAAGAATTTGAAAAATGTGTGGGTGAGTAATGGTTTTATGTCTGAGGAATTTTTAAAAGAATTATTGCCTTTGGCGGACGCTTTTAACATTGATATCAAATCTTTTGATAATGAATTTTACAAAACAAATTGTAGCGCTCGGCTAAAACCGGTTTTGGAAAATGTGAAAAAAATAAAAAAGTTTGGTAAACATTTGGAAATAACCACTTTGGTAATTCCGACTTTAAGTGATAATTTAAGAATGCTTAAAAAAATAGCCGAATTTATTTATAATGAATTGGGGGCGGAAACTCCGTGGCATATTAGCCGTTTTAGCGGAGAAATTTCTTGGAAATTGCAAAATTTGCCCCAAACCGATTTGCAACTTTTGGAAAAAGTTTATGAAATTGGGAAAAAAGCGGGACTGAAATATGTTTATTTAGGCAATGTGCCTGATGGCAAAGAAAATACATATTGCCCGAAATGCAATACTTTGGTGATTAAAAGAAATTATTACAATATTGAACGTTTTGATAAAAACGGCAAATGCCCAAAATGCGGGGAGGATTTGGATATGGTATTATAAAGGGACTGTCGCCAAACACCATCACGGCTGAAATTTTAGTATTTTTGCCAAATTGGCTATAAAATTTTTTAGCTAATACACCATATTACCGAAAAAATTTTCTAGTCAATTTAACTAAAAATCCAAAAAATTTCACTCGTAATGGTGTTTAACAACAGTCCCATGAAATATTTTATTTTGATAATTTTATCATTATTTTTCTTTTCCTTTTTAGCGTTTTTGAATATTAAACAAGATTTTACTCAAAAAGAAAAAATTAAATCTAAAAATATGTTTAAAATCAGACCGGCTTATGTGGCGGGGCAATTTTACCCCGGCAATGCATTGGAGCTAAAAAATAAAATTAAAAATTATTTAAATGAAGCCGAAATTGATTTGCCGACAAAGGCAACGCCTCGGGCAATAATGGTTCCTCACGCCGGCTATGAATTTAGCGGAGCGGTGGCGGCTTATTCTTATAAAACTCTGCAAAATAAAAACATTAAAAGAGTGTTTTTGTTAGGTAATTCTCATAAGGCGTATTTTGATGGCATTGCCATTGATAATAATGATTTTTGGCAAACTCCTTTAGGCAGGGTTTCGGTTGATTTAATTTGCGCGAAAAAATTAAGTTCTTTGAGTGATAAAATTTTTTTGAATTCGGAAGCTCATATCGGCGATCATATTTTGGAAGTGCAAATACCTTTTTTGCAGATTGTTTTGGGGGATAATTTTAAAATTATCCCAATGGTTTTTGGTAATAAAAACAGAGAAGATTATAATGAGTTAATTAAAGTTTTGAAAGAAATTTGGCAAGAAGGGGATTTGTTGGTGGTGGGCAGTGATTTGTCTCATTATCCCGCTTATAATGATGCTAATCAAATTGATAAAGAAAGTTTGAAATATATTTTTAATAAAGATGTTGCTGGTTTGGAAAGATATATTGCGCGAATTGAAACCGAGAGAATTCCCAACGAAGAAACTTTGATGTGTGGTCCGGATAGCATCAAAACAATGATGGCTTTGGCAAAGGAATTTAATTGGCAAGGTAAAATTTTAAAATATGCCAATAGCGGAGATTCTTTGATCGGTGATGAAGACAGAGTGGTTGGTTATGGAGCGCTTGTTTTTTGGGAAGAAAAAACCTGCATACAAAAATTAAATCAAGAACAAAGAAAAACATTGCTGAATATTGCCAAAGAAAGTGTTGAAAATTATATCAAATATGGCAAAGTCCCCAATTTTGAGATTAATGATCCCGAACTTTCAAAACAACAAGGCGCTTTTGTAACTTTACACAAAGATGGAAAATTAAGAGGTTGTATTGGTAGAATTCTTCCCGGACAAGAGCCGTTATGGCAAGTGGTTCGTGGTATGGCAATTGCGGCCGCTACCGAAGATAATCGTTTTTTGCCGGTTGGCGAGAGTGAATTGTCCGATTTGGATTACGAAATCAGTGTTTTGTCTGTGCCGAAAGAAATTGATGACTGGCAAGAAATTGAATTGGGTAAAGACGGAGTAATAATTCAAAAAGGTTTTCACAGTGGAGTGTTTTTGCCTCAGGTTGCTGATGAAACCGCTTGGAGCAAAGAAGAATTTTTGGCTCATTTATGCGCCGACAAAGCCGGCTTGTCGCCGAATTGTTTTAAAGATGACGATGTAGTGATAAAAATTTTTCAGGCAGAGGTTTTTAGCTGAAGTTTGTTTATTTAAATAATTTAAAGTAAACTGAATATAAATTTATGAGAATTATATCTTGGAACATAAACGGTATACGGGCGGTTATTCGTAAGGGGTTTAAGGATTTTTTAGAACAAGAAAAAAATTCTATTATTGCCTTGCAGGAAATTAAAATTCACGATGAAGCGCGCGCCAAAGAAAATTTTGATTTTTTTGACTGGGCGGAATATTGGAATGGCGCAGACAGACCCGGTTATAGCGGGACAGCCGTTTTAGTGCCGAATAAAAAAAATAAATTGGTTTTGAATGCTTGGACCGGAATGGGTGAACACAAATTTGATACGGAAGGGCGAGTGCAAACTTTGGAATTTAAAAAGTTTTATTTGATTAACGCCTATTTCCCTAATGCCAATCACGAACTTTCTCGTTTAAATTACAAGCTGGAATTTAATGATTATTTGTTAAAATATTTAAAAAAGTTGGAAAAGAAAAAACCAATCATAATTTGCGGTGATTTTAATGTGGCTCATCAAGAAATTGATTTGGCGCGCCCCAAAGAAAACATCGGCAATGCCGGTTTTACTTATGAAGAAAGAGAATGGGCGGATAAATTTATTAAAAACGGTTTTATTGATACTTTTAGATATTTTTACCCCAATGAACAAAAATATTCTTGGTGGAGCTATCGCACCAGGGCGCGAGCGCGCAACATCGGTTGGCGAATTGATTATTTTTTTGTTTCCGTCAATTTTATTAAAAATGTTAAAAATGCTTTTATTTTGAATGAAGTTTTGGGCTCGGATCATTGCCCGATTGGAATAGAAATTAAAAATTAAAAATATAAAACAATTTCCAAAAATCGGAGTAGGGTGAATGGTTTTAAAAACAAATTTTAATCCATTTAATTCATAAAATTTATGTTTTCTTTATTAAATCCAAGACAAGCAATTAATTCTTTTCCGTCTGTAAAAATTGAAACAAAATTAATATGGCTTTTACTATTGGCGGATTTAATAGAAAATTTTATTATTTATAACGGGATACCGAATAGAAGCACTTCCTCCTTTCTAAAAATTTTAATCAGTAATCATATATATTATTTTTTAACTATTATTGTTCTGATAATTTTTAATTATCTTTTAATGGTTATTTTTGT
>JALULG010000055.1 GCA_027040785.1 bacterium | reverse complement strand
CCGTATTTTTGAAAAATTTTTAAATATTCTTTTTGAAATTTTTTAGTATTAAAAAGCGTGTCATCAAAATCTATGAAAAATAATTTTTTAATATTTTTAGACATTTTTGTTTTTTAAATTTTTTAAAATTTCGTGCTTCTCATGTGTTACTCTGAGTTTATTTTAGAGCGGCATATTAATCTCCGCCGTTACCCTAAGATTTTAGGATCTCGTGAAAAGTATATGTCGCTCTGAACTTGTTTCAGAGTCTCATGTCAATTTCACTGTCATCCTGAACTTGATTCAGGATCTCGGGGATTTTGAATTATACTTTATCCCCTGAGATGCTGAAATAAATTCAGCATGACATGAGGGGAAGCAAAATGCCGAAATAAATTCAGCATGACATAAGAAAAACAAGATACTGAAATGTTCAGCATGACAGGTGTTTAATCAGTTTTACCACATTTTAAATCTTATTTTCAATAATTTCCATAATTGCTTCTCCCAGTTTATTTAAATCGTGTCTGACCAAGGATCTTTTTACTTTATCGTTTTTGTTTTGTTTATAGGTGTTTCCTTGAATTAAATTTTTTCCAATGGCTTTAAAATATTTTTTTTTCAGATTATTTTCATCTATCTCTACAAAATATTCTCCTTTTTGAGCATATTTCTTTAATAATTCTTTTGCCGGTTTTTTATTATTATATAAAACGTAATTTATAGTATTTTCCCCCAAATATTCTTCTATTTTTTTAATAAAATCTGAAACAAAAAAATTATCCGTGTGGCCTTGTTTGTTCATTAAATTTGGTAAATATATTTTTTTAGCATTTGAATTTTTAATTTCTTGAACAATCCCTTTAACTAAAAAGTTAGGTATAATACTGGTATATAAATCACCCGGTCCGATAATAATTATATCCGCTTTTTGGAGAATTTTTTTAATTTTAGGGTTTATTTTTGGCGATGGATTAAGAAAAAACCTTTTTATATTTTTGTTTGATATTTTTTTGGAAACATCAATTTCTTTTTCACCAATTATTATTTCACCATTATTAAATTCAGCCATTAATTTTGTTTTTTCCAGGGTAACCGGCACCACTTTCCCTTTTATTTTTAAAATATTTTCCAAGGAACTAATTGCTTTATCCAAATCCCCGGTTATTTTTTCCAATGCTGAAATAAATAAATTTCCAAAATTATGCCCTCTTAAGTCCCCTTCTTCAAATCTGTAATTAAAAAGTTTTCTCATTAAAATATCTGATTCTGATAAAGCAACCAAACATTGCCTGACGTCTCCGGGCGGCAAAACTCCAAGTTCGTCTCTTAATTTTCCGGTTGATCCTCCGTCATCAGCCATAGAAACGATAGCGTAAAGATTTAAATTATTAAATTTTTTCAAAGATGATAAAACCGTAAAACTGCCGGTCCCTCCTCCGATTGTAATTATATTTTTCATTTTGATATTTTAATTATTTATTTTTTTGAATTTTATGAATATCATATTGATTTTTGTTATTTTGGATTTTACGTAATCCTGAATTTATTTCAGGATCTCGTGTAAGCTATATGTCATCCTGAGCTTGATTCAGGGGCTCATATCAATTCCACTGTCATCCTGAACATTTCAGGATCTTGTTGATTTTAGGTTATACTTTATCCCCTGAGATGCTGAACCGAGTTCAGCATGACATGGGGGGAAACGAGACCCTGAAATAAATTCAGGGTGACATAAAAATATTATCATAACATAAAGAAACTCATAACAAGAAAAAATTCTTTAAATCATATTCACTATATCATTTCGTTTTTTGACTGTAAACTTTTTTTAAAAAATATGCTATACTGAAAATAATTATTATTTAAAAATTATTTTTTTATGATTGAAAAAATCAGAGAAAAAATTACTTTGCTTGAAGATAGAATTGAAGAAGAAATATTGAAAGAAAAAGAAAGAAAAGAAAAAAAAAATGAAAATAAAAAAACAAAAGCAAATCTTAAAAGAACTCAAAAAAACACTCTTCTCAAAGTTATTTTCTCCAAAATAAAACTCTCCAGAATTAAAATAATTTTTTTGGGAACCCAACTTGTTTTTTGGGAATTTTTATATAATTTGGCCAAAATATATATCTTAATCTTTGCGGATCCTTCAAAATCTTTTGATCTTTTTTTTAAAAACAAAACCATTGAAGCTTGTAATTACTCTTATGTAAAATTCAAAAAGATTCAAAAAAGAATCAAGGTTTTTTCTTTAGCCGGTTTATCAACAATTGTTTCCGTTTCCGTTATTGTTTCTTTGCTTTTAAACTTAGCCACCGGTCCAATCAGGAGATCTGAAGCGGCCACCTACTATTTCACTCAAACAACTTGGTCGGGAGGAGAATCCACCACTCTGGCAACTCATCAAAACGATCAAAGCGGTTGGACTTATTATAGTAGTAAGGATGATAATTTAACGGTTAATGCCGAGGGGAATTTGGAGTTAAGTACCAGTACGGCTTCTTGGACACAAACAACGGACAGTGATTTTAACACGGGAAGCAATGATGATACGGAAATTTCTAATAATAGTGTAATTCTTTTAAGCATTAATAAAAACATTCTTTTTGGTACCACAAGCAAACATAACGCAAATTTTGGAGGAAGAAACGGGGCTGATTCTTTTTGTCAAAATAATATGCCTTCCGGTTTGACTTGTAATAATATCCATGCCTTTTTAGGAATTAATACTTCGGATGAAATAAGAGATATGCCAAGTAATTATGGTTATAATACTGATTATCCTATTTATTTATTTGATAGTACTAATTTGGATTTTGTTTTTTTTAGTAATACTTGGTCTGATATGTTAAGTAATAATGTTAATGTTGCCCCTTCTGTTGCTTTAGGTTCTAGAATTTCTTGGACCGGTTCTAATGTAGGAGGGGCTTTGTCTAATTGTGATTATTGGCTTACTTGTAACAATTGGACAATGAGTGATCATGTATTTAGTAATAGGGGGGGGTTTGGGCATAGTGCTTATAAAGATTTAACTTGCATTGCGGGAACAGATAGTGCTTATTATCATTGGTTATGGGCAACGTATGGAGAAGGAACGAGTTGTGTTAATGATGTATGTGCTCAAGATAATGCCAAAGCTTATTATTGTGATGCGACAGCTTATTTATATTGTTTTTGTCAAAAAGATAGTTATTACTCTTTCGGCACATATACTTCCAGTATTTATGATATGGGTGGAAATCAAGGTTTCTCAACTTTAAATTACAATACATCCCTTCCTTCCGGAACAAGTCTTAGTATTAAAGTTCGTTCTTGTGATGATTCAGCTTGTTCCGGTGAACCGGCTTTTAGTTCTTGCACGGCAATCAGTTCCGGTGAAGATATCTCGGATAATTCCTGTGTTAATGATGGAGATAGGTATGTTCAATATCAGGCAAGTTTGAGTACTACCGATACAAGTCTTACTCCAAGTTTGGATGATATTACGATAAATTACCTTAAATACTATTCCGCCTCTGCCCAATCCCTCATCTCTTCCAAATACGACGCTTCCTCAGATGTTAATGTTATGGGGGGAGTTAAATGGACCGAAGATACGACATTACCCGACAATACTCAAGTGACAATGTATTTGAGAACCGCTTCTACGGCTAATGATTTGGATTCCGCCACTTGGTATGAAGTGGCTTCTTCCACTCCGAATCATTTAACGGACGGATGCAGTAAAAATTCCGCTACCGGAGAAGTTTCTTGTCTCTCCTCGGTTATTCCCGATATTTTGAAAGATGGAAGTGATGACAGATATTTTCAATATAAAATAAGTTTAAGCGGAGATGGAAATTATACCCCCACTGTTTCTTCCGCTTCAGTTATTTACGTGGTAAACGCCAATCCGGAGTTTAATCCTGATTATCCAAACAGCGGGGATGGTGGATATAGCTTTAGTTTATCAACCTCCACCAATACTTTTACAATGTCTTATTCGGTCCGTGATATAGACACCACCACCGGCACCGCTCAACCCGGCTATATCACCCCTTCTTTTCAATATTCCACAGATGGTGGAAATAATTGGGTTGACATCACTTCCGGTTTATCCGCCGGAGCCACGGATAACAAGGCGGTTCAGGAAGATACTTACACGGAATACTCGGCCACCTGGAATCCGAAAAGTATGTTGGATGATTCATATTATGCTGATTTCAGATTGAAAATAACCATTACGGATGGTGAAGCCGCCAACAATACCGCTTCCGCGGAATCAGATTCTTTTATCTTAGACACTGCCGATCCAAGTTTTGGCTCCCCGGCTTCTTTGCTTTACGCCACTTCCACTCCGGCTTTAATAACTCTATCAGCCACCGATAACAGTAATTTGTATATGAAGATTGGTTTGGAAAGCGATTTAAGTGATG
>JALULG010000054.1 GCA_027040785.1 bacterium | reverse complement strand
CCACGTTGACGATTTTAAAAAATATTGATTTACTTTTATCTTTGTTTTAAACCAACCATTAACAAAAGAGTAAAAAATCATTCCCATTTCCATAAAAAATATTGCCGGCAAAATAGATAAAATCGTAGCTAATTTATAATAATGCAACATTGCCAAATATCTGTTTCTTTCCATATAATACAGCATTAAAACACTTCGGGAAAAATCATATTTATGATAAACAATTGATTTGGGCGCCAAAATAATTTTATATCCGGCCAATTTAATTCGCCAACTCATTTCAATATCATCATGATACATCCAATATTCTTCATCGTAAAAACCGACAAAATCCAAAACTTCTTTTTTAACAATATAAGAACATCCGCTGGCATAACCTTTTATTTCAGGGTAACCTTTAATTTTTTTATCTCTTTCTCCATATCCTTCGGTAAAACCAAAACCCAAAAAATGCATTAAATTTCCCAAACTGTTTATTCGAGGATTTTTCCATTCTTCTTTATTCTTGGGATAAAGCAATAATTTTGACTGCGCCATTCCCGCTTTCGGGTTCCTTTTCATTGCCTCAACCAATTCTTTAAGCCAATTTTTATCAAACTTCGTATCCATATTGGCAATTACAAAATATTCACAACCATCTACCATAGCTTTTTTAAGACCCAAATTATTAGCGGCCGCATAATTTCCATTATTACGTTCCAAAAAAATGGCCTCAGGATATTCTTTTTTAACAAATTCACCATTATTAATTGAAAGATTATCAATAATATAAACAGTATACAGCTCTTTTGGATAATTTTGTTTTCGCAAACTGTTTCGACATTCAATTAAAAATCGCTTTGCATAATCTTTATAACCGACCAAAATTATTCCGACTTTATTTTTCATAATTAATCTTTTCTTTTATTTCTTTTTTTAAAATTTAAAACACTCCCCAAAAAAACAAAAAAAATACCTATTGGCCAAAAACATTTCAAAAAATAATACTGCCAAATCGGATGCCATTTTTTAAAATATTTTAACATTGAGTCTTTAAAATATTTTTGGGTTTTTCCTCGAGGCACCTGAGCAAAACTTTGCCCCACATAATCAATACATTTTACACTTGAACAATACATTACCTTCCATGAACTTTTCTTAACTCTTTTACAATAATCAACTTCTTCAAACCAAATAAAAAACCTTTCATCCAAATAACCTATTTCCTTAATTAATCCCCGTCTGATCATAAAAAAAGAACCTCTGAGAGAATCAACTTCCGCATCTTTATCATAATCAAAATCTTTCATTAAATATCTATCTAAAACTTTCGGAAAAATATGAGGAATTTTTAAAATGATCGCCAATTGATCAAAAATTTTTGGAAATCGCCTAATGTGAAAAATCGTTTCCCCTTTTTCATCAATAAGATGACAACCACCCACTCCGACATCAGAATCTTTATCCATCCACTGAACCATTTTTTCCAAAGTTCCTTCTAAAACTCGCATATCGGGATTTAAAAGCAAAACATAACGCCCCTTACTTTTTCTTATCGCTTGATTATTGGCTTTGGCAAAGCCCAAATTTTTATCATTTGCAATTAATTTTACTTTTGGAAATTCTTTCTTGATTATTTTAACGGTTTTATCTTGAGAATTATTATCAACGCAAAAAATTTCAAAATCAATATTTTTAGTGTTTTTATAAATCGCTTCAAGATTTTCTCTGATAAATTTTTGCGAATTCCAAGAAACAATAATAATTGATAAATCCATACTCCTTTAAATCCTTAAAAAAATTTTTTTACATCAACTCTTTTTTTAATTTGTTCTTTGCGACTTTTGATTTCTTTTCTTAATTTAAAAAGTCGCCACCACTGTTTTATTAAAAAAGGTTCAAAAAACAAAATATAAAAAGCACTTTTTATCTCATATAAAAATATTTTAAATTTGAGCTTAAAACTATAATCACTATCTATCATTTTTCTTAAAATAATATGATGATTAAGCCATGACCACTCTTTATATTTTTTATTTCTACCAATTCTTCCCTTAACTATCCCAAAAATACTTTTGCCAATTCTTTGAATACTTCTATCATGAAAAATAATCGCTTTGGGAGTATAAAAAGATTCATAGCCGGCCACTCTTAACCGATATGCCAAATCAACATCTTCTTTATACATAAACATCAATTCATCAAAATATTCTTTTTTATTTTTTTCATTTAAAAAAGCAATGTCTTCCAAAGCGGAAATACTGTAAAGAGCCGAAGCTCCGGAAACGCCGAAAATTTTTTCTTCTTTATCAAATTGTCCGTAATCTATCTCGCCTTGACCGCGATCAATAAAACGATGTTCCGGAGTGATTACAATTCCGGTAGTATCTATAAAGTTTGTCCTCCCTTGACCAATTTCTTTTCGCTTTTTAAAGTCCCAAATTTTTACTTTTCCGGTTACGGAAGCGATTTGCGGATTTTTCATTATTGAATTAACCAATTCTTCAATTGCTCCCTTCTCGTAAAACATATCAACATTAGTTGCCAAATAATAATCCGCTTTCAATTTTAAGGCCTTGTAAATCATTAAATTATTAGATTTGGCAAAGCCCAAATTTTTTCCCGTCCTGATTATTTCCGCTTCGGGAAGTTTTTCTTTTAAAATTTTTAAATTATCATTATTTTCATTTTCACTGTTATCAACAAATATAAATTTTATATTTTTATAATTTTGTTGTTTAATACTCTCAATAAAATACTTCAAATGTCTTGAGGTTTTATATTCTCCATTTTTAGAATCATACAATATCGCTCCTATTACCACCAATGGAGCGTTTCTTTGTTCTGATTTGATTACATCAATCGGCCTATTTAAATTTTTTAATTCATAAGCGGCTTCCACCAAACTTTCATGAGTTCCGGCATCAAACCAAAAACTTTCAATAAAAGCGGCTTTCATTGCTTGTTTTTTTATATAAATATTATTTAAATCCGTGATTTCCAATTCTCCTCTTGCGGACGGTTTCAAAGTTCTGATGTAATCAAAAGCTTTGGAATCATAAATATAAGCGCCGATAGCCGCCCAATTTGTTTTTGGATTTTTTGGTTTTTCTTCCAAAGAAACAACTTTATTTCCATCTAATTCGGCCACGCCAAATCTTTCCGGGTCGGAAACTTCTTTTAAGAAAATAGTAGCCCCCTCTTTAAAAGTTTCCACTTCTTTAATAATATTATCGCCAATAATATTATCTCCCAAAATAACAACAAAATTATCATCTCCCACAAAATTCTCCGCCAAGCCGACCGCATAAGCCAAACCGCCGGCATGATCTTGAACCTTAAAAGTAAAATTGGCGTTAAACTCCTTACCGGATCCCAATAATTTGGCAAAGTCTCCGGCATTATCTTTTCCCGGCAATATTAAAATATCGGAAATACCCGCTTTTAGCAAAACTTGTATTGGATAATAAATCATTGGCTGATTATAAACCGGTAGTAAATGCTTATTGGTTACTTTTGTATTTGGATATAAACGAGTCGCATTCCCTCCCGCCAAAATAACTCCTTTCATTTTCTTTTTCATATTTTTTTATTTAAATAATCTTTTAAGGCCTCTTGCCAAGTTCTCTGTTTTTTAAGTTTTGTATTCAGAAGAATGGAATATTTCGGTCTTTTGGCGGGCCTTTGATAATCTTTTGAAGCGCTTGGAATTAATTTAACATCTTTTCTGTTTAAAACTTCAAATAAAAATTTTGCTCCCTCATACCAACTTGCGGAACCGGAATTGCTAATATGATAAATTCCGTAAGGATAAACGCCATCTATCAATTCTTTAGTCGCTTCCGCCAAATCAAGAGTATAGGTAAAAGAACTGATTTCTTCCTTATCAATCATTTTAAATTCTTTTTGTTTTTTGTTTAACCTCAGAATCAAATCAAAAAAACTTTCTTTAGAATTCTCACCAAGCCCTTTTTTACCAAACAATTTGGAAGTTCTGATTAAATACCATTTTAAATTTTTTCTTCTTTGCAATTCTTTTTCCCCCAATAATTTTGTTTGAGCATATTTATTTATCGGATTAGGAGTATCGGTTTCTTTATAACCTTCTTTTTTAGAACCACCAAAAACATAATCGGTTGAATAATGAACCAACAAAGCTCTTATTTCCGAAGCAACGTCAGCCAAATAACCGATTGCATAGCCGTTTATTTTTTGGGCAAGTTCAAAATCCTTTTTATTTTCTTCAATTTTATCCAAATCATTATAAGAAGCGGTGTTTAAAATAATATCAGGTTTTAATTTTTTGATTTTTTCCGCAACCGCTCTTTTCTCGGTAATATCAAGATCTTCTTTATCCCAAGCAATTATTTTATTATCGTTTTGAAAAATTTTTTTTAAAGCATTACCTAAATTTCCTTGCGCGCCTAAAATTAAAATTTTCATATTTTTCAACAAAACTACCCTCAAA
>JALULG010000053.1 GCA_027040785.1 bacterium | reverse complement strand
GCTTTGTTCATTGTTTTTTTGAAAATCAACTTTATTGGAACTAAGACTTTTTAAGTCCTCGGGATCAAAAGAATACCAAGTATGAAAAAACTGTCCCAAAATTAACGACAAAGGAAAAGGTGCTTTATCAATTTTTCCATAAAAAGTGTCTTTAATGGTTTTGGTTTCAAAGCCAAGTTTCATTTCTGTTCCGCTCAAATCAAGTCCCATATCAACCTTGTTTTCATTTTTTAAGTTATCAGCATCAGCGCTATCAACCGCTCCGTCAACTTTATATTTTAAATTTATTTTAAAGGCCTTGCCTAATTTTGGCATAAAATTTGAAGCAGAAGGGGTTTTCCCCGGAAAAGAATTTTGAGGAATTGTTATTTTTTGATTCTCTTGAAAATTATTTTTTTTCAAATAAGAAACAGATTCGCCTAAAACTTTTGGGTTTAAAAAATTTAAAGAAACATCACTTTCATTTAAATCTAAATCAAGCAAAAAAGAAAGATCCATCTTGTATTTCATTTTTTTAACATTAGCCATTTTATCTTTGGCCAAAAGCAATGTTTTTTGAGGAGATTTTTCAAAAAAAGGTAGAGTGATTTCTTTGTTTAAAAAAGGAACATGACAAGCGGACAGCCCCACCGAACCAAACAAAAACAAAGAAAGAAAAATAATTTTTTGCTTGAAATTTTTCATAATTGAAAGATATGGAATTATCGTTAAACTTTAATATTTAACAACACCTCCTAAATATTATTAAATTGTTATATTAAGTCTCGTGTTTTTAGTCCTTGTTCTGTTTCCCGAAATACTGAA
This sequence comes from bacterium, assembly GCA_027040785.1. Classification (GTDB taxonomy): domain Bacteria; phylum Patescibacteriota; class Patescibacteriia; order JAACEG01; family JAACEG01; genus JALULG01. Next base: position 12,434 of record JALULG010000053.1, on the reverse strand, counting down.
ATAATACCGAATAAATTCAGCACAAGATTCAGCATGACATGGGGAAATTATATGTCATTCTGAATTTAGTTCAGAATCTCGTGTTATTTCACTGTCACCCTGGACATTTCAGGGTCTCATTGGTTTAGGTTTTACTATTCCCTTTGAGATGCTGAAACAAGTTCAGCATGACATGGGGAAAATAAGGTGCTGAAATGTTCAGCATGACAGAAAAAATCCGGGAGAACAATGAACTTATTCAAATTGCTCACTTTCTATCTCCATCCAATCATTGCTTAAATCATCAAATTTATAAGCCTTTAATTTTTCAATTTTTTCACTACCGGAAAAAATATATTTAACTTGACCTTCGGCGCCGATACGTCTGGAAAAATTTGCTTTTTTCTCCACTACAATGGGACGAACAAGAAATTCCAATTTCATTTTACCCAACGGACCGAGAAATTCAATAAATTCTTTCTCTTCAAAAGCGGGTTCTCCTTTTTCGTCAACTCCAATTTCTTCTTTAATTACATCTTCATTAAATACTTCAAACTTATCTTTAATCATTCCAATTGTATCCGCCCATTTCTCTTTGTTCATATTTTTTTATTTATTTTCCAATTTTGAACCTATTTTTAAAATAGTTTCTTCGTCAAAATGTTTACCGATAATTTGGACCCCTACCGGCATTCCATCAATTTTTCCGGCCGGTAAAGATAAAGCCGGCACTCCCGCCAAATTAATCGGGGCGGTAAAAATATCTTCCAAATACATCTCCAAAGGATCGGCTGTTTTTTCACCTATTTTAAAAGCCGGTCCGGGAGTGGCCGGAGTTAATAAAGCATCAACTTTTTCAAAAACATCATCAAAATCTTTTTTAATTAAAGTTCTGACTTTTTGCGCTTTTTTATAATAAGCATCATAATAACCGGCAGATAAAGCATAAGTTCCAATCATAATTCGTCTTTTTACTTCCGGACCAAATCCTTTAGCCCTGGTTTTATTATAAATATCTAATAAATCTTTAATTTCCAAATCTTCTTTTTCAACTGAATAACCAAATCTGATTCCATCATAACGAGCCATATTGGAACTTATCTCCGAAGGAGCGATAATGTAATAAACGGCAATAGCATATTCGGTATGAGGCAAGCTGACATCCACTATTTCGCAACCCATTTTTTTCAATTTTTGAGCTGTTTTCTCAATGATTTTTTTAAGTTCGGGATTTAATTTATCGTTCAAATATTCTTTAGGAATACCTATTTTCAAACCTTTAATATCTTTTTTCAATTCTTCAAAATAATTCGGAACTTTTATTTGCGGTGTGGTGGCGTCATACTTATCATGACCGGCAATCGCTTGCAAAACAATGGCTAAATCTTCCACATTTTTGGCAATTGGCCCGATCGTATCCAAAGAAGAGGCCATACTCATAACACCAAAACGGGAAACTCTTCCATAAGTAACCTTTAAACCGGCCACTCCGCAAAAAGAAGCCGGTTGCCTAATGGAACCGCCTGTATCGGTTGCCAAAGAATACATAGCCATTTCCGATGCCACTGAAGCCGCCGAGCCACCGGAACTTCCTCCGGAAACCCGACTTAAATCATGAGGATTTTTTGTTACGCCGAAAGCGGAAGTTTCTGTTGAAGCGCCCATTGTAAACTCGTCGGTATTTACTTTTCCCAAAATAACCCCGCCCAAGTTTCTGACTTTTTTAACCGTTGTTGCGTCATAAGAAGGTATATATCCTTTTAAAATATTGGAAGAAGCTGTTGACTCAACATCTTTCACACAAAAACAATCTTTTATTGACATAGGCAAACCTTCCAATAAAGAAATCTCTTGATTATCTTTAATTTTTTTGTCAACTTGTTTGGCTGTTTCTCTGGCTAAATCAAAAGTTTTAAAAACAAAAGCGTTAATATCTTTGTTTTTTTCTTCTATATTCAAAATATAAGCGTTTGTCAATTCCTCAGAAGAAAAATCTTTATTTTTTAGTCCTTGATGAGCCTCCTTGATAGATAATTTTGTCAACATATTATTGCATTATTCTTTTAACCTTAAACATATTGTTTTCATGTTTAGGGGCATTATTAATTATTTTTTCTTTTCTTTCCTCGCTTATTTCTCTGATTTTATCATCTTCAAAAACGTTTAGAAGCCCTGTCACTTGGGCGGTTATTTCAATATTGTCGGTGTTTACTTCTTCTAATTTTTTAACATAATCCAAAATGGAAGAAAGTTGTTTACTAAATTTTTCTTTTTCATCCTCGTTTAATTCCAAACGAGCTAATTTGGCAATATGTTCTACTTCTTTAATAGTTAACATAGATTTATTATAAAAATTTAAAATGATTTTATTGATTTATTTACTTTCCCTATGGGATACTGAAATGATATCTAAACAAGTTCGACGCAAGATTCAGCATGACATGGGGTGAAGCGGAGTAATGTAAATAGTATATGTCATTCTGAACTTGTTTCAGAATCTCGTGTCATTTTACTGTTACCCCGAACTATTCAGGATTTCGCTGGTTTTAGGTTTACTTATTTCCCATGAGACCCTGAAACAAGTTCAGGGTGACATGAAAGAAGCGAGATACTGAAATAAATTCAGCATGACATGGGGGGCTCACAGTATGACATGGGGAGAAAACGAGATGCTGAAATAATACCGAATAAATTCAGCACAAAATTCAGCATGACATGGGGGCTCAGTATGACACGGAGGTGTAATCTCGTGTCAATTTCACTGTCACCCTGAATTTATTTCAGGGTCTCGATAATAAAAACAAATCACTCTTTAATAATTTTTAAAAATTCAACCTCATCAATTATTTTAACTCCCAATTTTTTGGCTTTTTCAAATTTTGAACCCGGTTTTTCGCCAAGAATTAAAAAATCTGTCTTGGAACTGACCGAGGAAGAAATATGTCCTCCCAATGATCTTATTTTATCTTTTGCTTCATCTCTTGTCAAATTTTTCAAAGATCCGCTTAATACGAAATTTTTTCCGGATAATTTCTTTTCATTAAATTTTGGCACAATGATTTCCACCCCCAAGCTATCTATTTTAGATAATTCTTCGATATTTTTTTGATTATGAAAAAATTCAAACAAACTTTGCGCCGCTTTTTCTCCTATTCCATTAATTTTTTGAAAATCATTTAAAGTAAATTTTTGGAAAAAAGAAAGCACTTCTTTTATCCTCACTTTTTTCTTCTTTGAATGAAAAATTTCATTCGCCAATAAAACTGCGGTTTCTTCGCCAATGTATCTGATTCCGCAAGCGTATAAAAATTTTGCCAATTCTATTTCTTTTGATTTTTTAATGGCCTTAATTAAATTTTGCGCCGATTTTTCCGCAAATCTTTCCAAAGGTTTTAAATCTCCTTCTTTAAGCTCAAAAATATCTGAAAAATCCCTGATTAAACCGTCTTGAATTAATTGCTCAACAATTTTTTTTCCCAAACCCTCAATATCAAATCCTTTTTTGGAAACAAAATGAATAATTTTTTCTTTTTCCTGAGCATAACAATTCGGATTTGTACAATACCTGATCGCTTCCCCGTCTTTTCTAATTGTTTCAGAACCACAGATAGGACACCTTAATGGCATTATAAATTTTTTTTCTTTTCCGCTACGCAAAGATTTTATCGGTTCCACAACTTCCGGAATAACATCACCGGCTTTTTGAATAACAACCGTATCTCCTATCCTGATATCCTTCTTTTTAATTTCATCTTCATTGTGTAAAGTCGCTCTGGAAATGGTTGAACCGGCCACTTTTACCGGCCTTAAATGAGCCACCGGAGTTAAAGCGCCCGTCCTGCCAACTTGCACACTAATATCTTCTATAATGGTGGTTACTTGTTCCGGAGGAAATTTAAAAGCAATCGCCCAACGAGGCGCTTTACCGGTATAACCCAATAATTCTTGATATTCCACTTTGTTGATTTTAACAACCACTCCGTCTATCCAATATGGCTCTCTGTTTCTGTATTTTTGCCAATGTTTCCAAAATTTAATCACTTCTTCATAATCGCGACATAAAGCGTAATGTTTATTTGTCTTAAAACCGATTTTTCTTAAAAATTGCAACTCTTCAAATTGAGTTTTCGGTCTTTTTTTATTTTCCAATTTATCCAAATCATAAATAAAACAATCCAAATTTCTTTGAGCTGTTATTTTGGGATCAAGTTGTCTGATTGACCCGGCGGCCGCATTACGAGGGTTGGCCAATTCGCTTTCTCCTTTATTTTTTCTTTCTTGATTTAATCGTTGAAACTCTGCCTCACTCATCCAAACCTCTCCCTCAACTACCAAAGAATAATCTTTTCTCAAACGCATTGGAATACTGGAAATGGTTTTAATGTTTTGAGTGACATCTTCGCCTATTTTACCGTCCCCGCGAGTAGCCGCTTGAACAAAAACGCCTTTTTCATAACTTAAAATAATATGAACTCCGTCTATTTTGAGTTCAACAACATATTCCGGCCTTTCTTTTATTCCTTGTTTTTTTAATAAACGTTCCACTCTTTCAAAAAAATCAAATAATTCTTTTTCTTCAAAAATATCCAAAAAAGACCACTGACGAACTTTATGAACAACTTTTTTAAATTTTTTTAAAGCTTGTCCATTAACTCTTTGGGTGGGTGAATCCGGTGTAATAAATTCGGGAAATTGTTTTTCCAAATCAGCCAATTCTTTTTTTAAACTATCCCAAACAGCATCACTGATTTTCGGTTTATCCAAAACATGATAAAGATAAGAATGATAATTTATTTCTTTTTTCAAAGCTTCAATTCTTTTTTTGGCCTCTTCTTTTTTCATAAAAACTATTTTTCTTTAATTTCCCCCTTTTCCAAAAGTTTTAAAACCTCAATTTTATTGGTATCCACTTTACGATAAACATAATCTCCGATAACATCACCCATACCACCATCATAAACTTCTTTTATCGTTAAAGTGTTCAAATCAATCAAATAAGATTTGGCAAAATTTTTACAAACCCCTTCAGTGTTGGGATCAAAACCGCCCCCTTCCGGTTCGGCATCCACCAAAAGATAATCACCGATAATTTTAGCATTGTAAGTGGAACCGCTTAATCTGGAATCAGTACTTGATTTTATCAAAACCGGATTTGTCGGGGTTGACATATCATAAACTTTGATACCATTGGCAGTCGTATATAATAAACCGTTTTTAACAGCTATACTGCCGGTATCAAAACCTCCTTTAAAGATAGGTATTCCTATACTTGTCGGGTCGGAAATATCATAAATCAACAACCCCTTACCACTGCCATTATCCCAGGCCTGTTGATATAAACGTTTATTTTTTTTATCAATCGCCAAATAATAAGTAAATACACTTGAATAATTTCTGCTATATATCAAATCCAAATTTGAATTAGTATCCAATTCTGTTAAATCATAAACATTCAAACCCCCATCGCTGGCACCCAAAGGTCCTAAAGAAGCGTATAAATAATTATCATAAATCAATCCAAAATTAAGATAATCGGTTGTTCCGGAATCTACGCTTGATAAACCGGTTCTATCCGTAACGTCATAAACATTATAATCACCCTGATTGTTAAATAATAATAAATAATTTTTTGCATTATAAGCATAAGTAAAAGATTCTGATATATCAAAATGTGTAAGCATTGGACCGTTATTATCATATTTTTTTACAAGTCTATTATTATCAATATCAAAAATCAAACAATGACTATCAGTATCAAGCTCATAAACATAATGATCAATATCACCATTTACTTTACATATTTCATGATCATGAAATAAAGTACCTGTTACACTATTAATTTCTTCACTAACTTTAATCAAACTAGGCATTAATGATAATTCATTTACAGTATTTGTCTTTCCTTTACCAAACATTAAAATATTCTGATCATCAACAAACCGGATTCCTTGTCCGGCCCCTAAAACATTATACAAAAAGATCTCTTTATCATTGGTACTATCATATTTTACAATACTGTTATAAGTAGGAACATATATAAAACCGTTTTTCAAAGCAGATTTTCCACTTTCATCTGCAAATAATGTTTTTTCCGTACTTGCAAGCATATTGTTAGGATTGGTAATATCAATTACTGCTAAATAAGTTCCTTTACCATTAAATGAACTATTAGAAGAAAAATTATAATTACTAATGCTAAAAAGTTTATCCCCGTCTATTTTAATATCGTTTAAATAATCAAAACCTCCAGCTACAAGCGGTTCCGGGGAAGGGAAAAGAGTTAAAAAATTTAAAAAATTAATATTACTTGGATCTGAAACATCAAAAGAATATACTCCTCCGATCCCATACCAATTAGATATTCCCCAAGTGCTTTCATAATCAGCGGAAACTATATATACTTTTGTAGTATCATTTGGATCAATTTTAATTTTGGAATGAAAAAATCCTAAATTACCTTTTTGATTAGCGGTCCAAGGGTCTATATCATCATATTTATACATATTAACATTATCCGGCTGACTAATATCGGCAAATTGCAGAAACGAAGAAGGACTGTAGGAACTAGGATCCTTCCCGTAACAATCAACAGCAACAAAAGAAGGACCATGAAAAGGAATAACATTATAAATACGACAAGTTTTTTCGTTTCCGGCAGATATTTGATCAGCCGATTTTCCATTTGCATCATTAATTTCTCCATGAGCGTTAGTTCCCCAGCAATAGATATTTTTATTGCTCTTAATCACGCAAGAATGAGCTTCACCGGTTGCCACATCAACAGCATCACCATTTAAATAATCATTCACTTGTCCCCCGTTGTCCTGACCCCAGCAATGAACATTACCGTTATCCAATAAAGCGCAATTATGATACCTGGCGGAAACTATTTTAATTGTGTTTACACCACTACCGGGAGAATAATCATCAGTTGTATAACCGGTAGAAGAATTAACAGGCCATTTTTGTCCCCAACAATGAACATTACCATTATTTAGCAAAACGCAATTATGCTTATCTCCCGAAGAAACACCAATAGCATCACCTCCATTGTAATTATCGTTAGTATAGCCGGTAGAAGAAGAGCCATAATTCCTCCCCCAACAATGAACATTACCATTATTTAGCAAAGCGCAAGTATGACTCTCTCCAACCGAAATAGCAATAGCATCACTACCAAAATAAGGGTCTGATTCACCATGAGAATTAAAATCTCCCAAGCAAATAACATTACCGCTTTTATTAAGGACACAGGTATGATATCTGCTTGTAGCTACATCAATCGCGTCTTTTAAAGTATAATCGCTAAATAGAGGAATACTCCCCCCAAAAAGCAAATCTCCCTGACAAAAAACATTATTATTTTTTAAAAGATAACAAACATTATTATTTCGAGAAAAAATTTTGCTGATCTCTTTTTTTTGCCCGACAGTAAAAAGGTTATCTCCCGTAATATCAAAATCTTCAAAATTACCGAACAAAGATTTGTCAAAAAAAGCAACTTCCGTAATATTACTTAAATTTGATAAATCTAAAACCGAAATTTCTTGATTGGTTCCGCCGGCGCTGTTTATGGAATAAAGATAATTATTTTTAAATTTTAATTTTTTAGGAAATGTTTTATGTTTATATTTAAGACTAAAATTATTGATTTTAGGCGTAAATCTGTCATTGGAAGTGGCGAAATTAACTTTATATTGAATATACCTATCTCCATCGTTAACACAAGAATTAGCGGAAATATCAGTATTATTAGCAATATTTGAACAACTGGTCCAAGCCGGCGCCGTTAACATATCTTTATCATTGGAAGTTCTGATTTTTATCGTCACGCTACTGGAACCAAATCCGCCGGGAACCAAAATATCCGTCCAAGAAGAAACCAAAAACTCGGTATTGGAGATCGTATCAAAAATCCGAGAAACATAATCGGCCGAGCTATGATAATGGTAAATATCAGCCGGATAATATAATTCAACATCGCCGTTAGTATAATCGGTTGATTGATTTCTGGAATTATCGCCCCAACAATGCAAATTTCCGTTTTCCAAGAGCGCGCAAACATGTCCGCCACCCACGCCTTCATCTCCAACCGAAAGGGTGATTGCATCTCTTGTTAAATAGTTTCCCGGACTATTTCCCCAACATTTCACTTGCCCCAATTCATCCAAAACGCAAGCAAATAATTTTCCAACCGACAAAGCAAGAGCGTCTTCATTGGCATGAAAACCAGCTCTTTTACCGCCGGTATTATCACCCCAACAATCAACATCTCCATTACTTTTTAAAGCGCAGGCATAATTATTACCAACACTAACCGCTAAAGCCAAAACACCGCCGGTAACCGTATATCCGGCGGATTGCCCATTACTGTTACTCCCCCAACAATGAACATTTCCATTACTTAAGAGAGCGCAAGAATTTGATTCTCCAACGGAAATTCCAATGGCGTCACCTCCGGTATAAGCATTTGCTTTGCCATAACTATTATCCCCCCAACAACTAACATTCCCATTATTCAATAAAGCGCAAGAATGAGTTGTTCCCGCTGAAACAGCAATAAAACTTCCGGAAGAAGGAGTATGATCTCCGGCTTGACTCAAAGTATCGTCCCCCCAGCAATGAACGCTTCCATTATTTAGCAAAGCGCAATTATGATTTGCTCCGGCGGAAATACCGATAGCGTTTCCTCCATTATAATCATCCGATTGATTATTACTCGGATCACCCCAGCAATGAATATTATTATCGTTTTTTAAAACACAAGTATGATTACCGCCGGCATAATCATATTTATCAACCGCTCTTTGCGGACTTTCGGTTTGGGCGTGAAACAAGGCATCGTGTTTAATCAAAACATTTGTGGCCGGTCCGGACAATTCATATTCCGTATCAATAAATTGACCGGTTTTAAAATCATCTCTGTCCGTTTGATACCATTCCCTGTCTATTTCTTCGGGAATACTGACGCTGAGAATATTTGTCGGATCGGAAACATCAAAAACTTTCAAACCATTATCAGTTGCCAAATAAACATAATTATCTTTTTTAGCGCTATCATAAACATCATTAAAATCAGACCAATACTTTAAGTAATTTTTTTTAACAACTTGAGAACGAGAACTTTTGATTGAATTTTGGTAATTAAAAGATTTACTATCCGGTTCACCTTTTGCTTTAACGGATATTTTTAAATTAACCAAATATTCATCATCCGAATTAATATCAAAAACCAAATCGGAAATTTCCAAATTTTTATAATCTGAAATCGGCATTAAAGAATGAGAAGTTCCGTCAACCGCTTTTTCCTCTTCTCTTAACAAAACATTATTATTCCCTCCATAAGTTCCCAACTTATATTTCACACACTTATCATTCAATATAAAAGAAATCGCTTTTTTCCCTTCACTGATATCAAAAACCGTATTCAAAGGAGGACATATTGAACTTGAACGATCAATACTGTCATTTATTTTGGCGCTATGAAGTTCGCGAGAAATTTCCTCAAAAATAAGTCGACCGGCGTCAATCTCCGATTGCTTGCCGATAAATTCCTTGTTTCTTTTTAAAGAAAAAGTGAAAATCGTCAAAACGGTTGTGATAGTTAAAATAAAAATGGTAACCGATATCAACATTTCAATCAAAGTAAAAGCTTTTAAATTTTCTTGAATTTTTTGAAACATATTATTCTTGAGCGATCCTGCCGATATAAGTGACATATTCTAAGGACCGAACATTATTATTATATTCCCCAACAGAGGTAATTGTCATTTTTCTGTTTAAACCGCTCGGATTTGCCGGATCAAGATATTCAATCATTAAATAAACCTTAAAATTTGCCCGACCGTCGGGAGAGGTTCCGGTCATTATAAGGGTTTTATTATTTGTTACGCATTGCTTGGGATTTGTCAGCGGATCTATGGGACAAGGACAGTTTTGAGCGCTTTCATCCCATGTTCCGGGACACATATCCACTCCGGCCTCGTAGAAAACTTCATTACCCCAAGGATTGGTATTGCTGTATATTTTATTATTCAAAAGCCAAAGGGTTTTTTTTAAGGCCATATCAGCGGCATAATAAGCATAATTTGATTTTCCGTAATTGCTGGTAATTTGAATATTTTTAATTACAATATTTGCCACCACTATCCCCATTAATAACAAAACCGATAAAACCACCAGTGCAATCAATAAAGTGCTGCCATTATTTTTTTTAATTTTATTGATAAAAATCATAAATTAATTATTTTTCACCCATTGCCAATTATAAAATTCAGAACTCGTGGTAACATATTTATATTGCCCATCTTCTCTCCATCGTATTACCGAACTTATTTGAATCATATCAGGCAAAGAATCACCATCGTAATCATGATTATTTTCAACAACCATTTTTCTTTCAAAAGGAGTTTCCGTTGAATTTCCTCCGCCAATATCATCACAAGAATAATAACAATTTCCGCCCGGCGGACAATTATAATATATTCTTGACCATAATGGAGGAACATAAACTCCGTCTTCCAACTTAAAATCCCAATTTAATCCATCATAAGAAGCGTAAAAATTTTTAATATCCCCGAAAAATTGATCATCACCACCGGCAACTCTTTTGCAAGTACAAGGATCAATTCCTTCTGTTGCGCAACGCCATAAATCTTGGTTAGACTCACACCTCCCAAGATTGGTTTCCAGTCTTGATCTCACTCCTTCAAAAGCGTTTTGAGAGAAATAAATCGCTTTATCCCTGTAATCAATCTTTCTTTGATAAGTCGCCAAATTGGAAAACAAAGACATAAGCGATAAAACACCAACACTTAAAATAGATATTGCCACAACAACTTCAACCAAAGTATAAGCGTTTTTTTCTTTATTCAACATAAATCAAACCCTCTTTATTAACTTTAATTGTCATATATTGAGAAGTATCGCTTTTTAAACGAACAATTAAAGAACATTCTCCGGAACTATTACATGTAGCAGGTCCCCCGAACCAATCAAGAACATTTATAACTTTGCCATAAGGAGAACTAAAAACAATATCAACAAAATAATTTGGATTACTGCCCATCATATCACTGGTAAAATATTCAATTCCGGATGGCAGTTCCACTGTTTTTAAAATTTTATCACCACTATCGTAACGATTACTATGATTGGAATCAACATAAATACGATAAACCGTTCCGGCGCCAAAATCAAAATTTACCCCAAAATAGCAAACTTCATTCGGGCAATCAACCGATCTATCAATATCTTGTTGATTAACCCCCATACTCATTTGTTGAACTCTTTTTAAATTCAAAACAATTTCATTGGTAGCGCCTTTTAATGTTTCTTTTTCTCTTAAATTATGCGTATAAAAAGCGGTGGTTGACAATAAACCGATAATGGCTATCACTATAAGGAGTTCAAAAATGGTAAAACCTTTTTCTTTATTTTTCATTTTTTAAAAATAATAAATTGTTTTTATTATAACAAATTTTCCAGAGCTTGGCAAAATAAAAATTAATTGGAATTTTTTGGGGTTTTTATTTTAGGATCTCGTTGTAAAGCACTGTCATCCTGAATATTTCAGGATCTCATGTCAATTCCACTGTCACCCTGAATTTATTTCAGGGTCTCGTGGTTTTTTGGATTTTACTCTTTCCTCTCGAGATGCTGAAATGTTCAGCATGACATGGGGGTTTCACTGTCACTCTGAACTTGTTTCAGAGTCTCATGTCAATTCCACTGTCACCCTGAATTTAGTTCAGGGTCTCGTGTCAACCCTACGTCATTCTGAACTTGATTCAGAATCTCGGGGATTTTAGGATTTTACTCTTTTCCCTGAGATGCTGAAATGTTCAGCATGACATAATGCTAATCAATAAACCCCTGTATATCTCAAATACCAATCAAGTATCCTTTCTCCATAAACAAGGGTTACAAAAGTTGCCGGCGCCAAAAAAACTCCGAAAGGAATCTTGCTGTTAATTTTTCTTTTTTTAAATAAAATTAAAAAAATACTTATTATTGATCCGCTCATATAAGCAAAAAATAAAGCTAAAAAAATCAATGGAAAGCCGAGACTTAAGCCCATAAAAAATCCCAAACGAATATCCCCTCCGCCAATCCATCTTCCTTTTGATATAAGAAATTGAGCCAAAAAAAATCCGCCCCCCAAAAAAGCGCCCAATAACAAATTTAAAAAATCAATATCCAAAAATAGATTTAATACCAAAACAATTATACTGGCCGGCAAAATAATTCTATCTAAAATAACATACCAATATAAAAAAAAAAAAAAAACTATTATTAAAACCGAGACAACAAAAATATTTCTTAATAATAATAAATATGTTTTTAAATTTAAAGAAAAAAAAAAGCACGTAAAGTGCTCAAGCTATTTACGTGTAAGACCTAAATTTAATTTGTGATCGTCGTTTTCATAAACCGATTATACCACTATGCTTGTG
>JALULG010000052.1 GCA_027040785.1 bacterium | reverse complement strand
GTTTATTTGTGTTGAATATCTGTGTAATGTAGTTTTGTTATAATTCTGCAAATATTTAAACAAGAGGACCAATAATGAAAACATTTGATAACGTAACAGTAGAGCTAGAAGGTAATAGCTATTTTGATGGTGCTGTAACCAGTAGAACAGTAAACTTTGCAGATGGAAGTAAAAAAACTTTAGGGTTTATGCTCCCAGGTGAGTATGAGTTTGGTACGGCTGCTGCTGAACTGATGGAGGTTACTTCTGGTGAGTTAGATGTGAAACTTCCAGAGTCAAATGAGTGGATAAGCATTAAAGGAGGGGAGTCTTTTAATGTCCCTGCAAACGCTAAGTTTCAAGTGAATGTAAAAGGCATTGTTGATTATTGTTGTTCTTATTTATAATTTATAACATCTTTAAGTTCCGTTTCACGTTTAGTACACAATAGAAGTTTATAATACCAACATGAAAGCCACTTGAGGTTCTCCCCTCCCTTTTAATACCTCGGTGGCTTTCTAGGTAACTTTTTACTTTATTTTATGTCTGAGTTTCCCTGCTCAGACATTCTCCTTTTAAATTATATATTACGTAAAAGTTACCTACCTATAAAATACTTCAGCATATGTTGCAATCATAACGAACTACGTAACATAAAGTTGTTAATTTCCCCATCCATGCATACGCTTAGCAGTAATCACATCATAATGTTCAAAGATATTATCGATGATATGGACTGAAACATAGTACTGCTCTTCTAAAATGCTCCACCACTCATCACGTTCTTCGTAACCTACTTTTGAGATAAATAACAAAACATTCCCACCCGTACGTATAATGGGATAACACTTTTCCAAAAACTCTGTTTTAATTTTATCGGTAAAATCTAAGGTAGAGATGAGATAGTCATATTCAATGGCTTGCATAAGGTAACGTGGTCGCCGTAGATTAAAATTTATTGTATGTACGTGGGGTTGTTCTGAAAAAGTCTCTGTCGCTTCTGCAAAGTATACAGGATCTGTACAGTACATGTAGTAGTCGTTATTATATTCTTTACAAAGTGCGGCAAGACTTTCATTGAGTATGGAAGTATTTTCACAAAAATGTACGATGCGTTGAGCAGGCTTTTTTTGTATCACTTGAAGCAGTTGTGCTACTTCTTCTTGGTCTAAGTTTTTCATAAGTTATTTTAGCCAAAAAATCAGCGAAAATGAGTATAATGTTTTCAAATAAGTGATGAAATAATGCAGAAGGTAGCAAATGGAACGTAAAAAGATCTATAACCCAGAATCGGAAGAAACAACAAACGAACGTAAGATATTTGGGGGTAATCCTACAGGGATTTTTGAACTTAACGATATTAAGTACCAATGGGCATATAATCTTTGGGAGATGATGTTAAACAATACATGGTTCCCTAAAGAGGTAGATATGACAAGAGATGTCAATGACTATAAACACCTCACTCCTGCAGAAAAAGATGCGTACGATAAAGTCTTGGCACAGCTTATTTTTATGGATTCTCTACAGACAAATAACATCATTGATAACTTAAATCCGTTTATTACTTCACCAGAAGTAAACCTTATTTTGGTACGTCAAGCCTTTGAAGAGGCATTACACTCACAAAGTTATGCCGTGATGGTAGACAGTATTTCGACAAACTCTAAAGAGATTTATGAGCTTTGGAGAAGAGACATGAAGCTTAAGACAAAAAATGATGCGATTGCTAAAGTATATGAAGAGCTTTCTACAAACCCATCAGATACAAATATAGTTAAAGCGATGTTTGCCAATCAGATTTTGGAAGGTATTTACTTCTATAGCGGTTTTGCTTATCTTTATACGCTTGCTCGTTCTGACAAAATGTTAGGTACAGCACAGATGATACGTTTTATTCAAAGAGATGAGGTAACACACCTTTTACTTTTTCAAAACATGATTAACTCAACTAAAAAAGAGCGTCCGGAGCTCTTTACCAAAGAGCTTGAAGAAGAAGTCTACCAGATGTTTAGAGATGCTGTAAAGTTAGAGTGTGAATGGGGTGCATACATCACGCAGGGACAGATTCTTGGACTGACGGATAATATTATAGAACAGTACATTAAACACCTTGCAGATAAAAGACTGCATGCTGTAGGGATGGAGAAACTTTATAATGTAGAACATCCTATTAAATGGGTAGATAACTTCTCTCAATTTAATGACCAAAAAACAAACTTCTTTGAAGGTAATGTGACCAATTACTCTAAAGGAAGTCTGGATTTAGACGACTTTTAGGATGCTAACAAAACCTAAAACACTGGATGTTGTGGCATTACAACTTCCTACCCGTAAACGTTATCAAGAAAACTTCGATACTTTATTGGAGCATTTAGCGACACATCAGGATAAGCATATCGTTGTTGCGCCAGAAGTTTTTTTGACAGCTTTTGATTATGAGCATATGACAACCGCAGCAAAATTTTCAGCCAGTGCACTCAAACAGCTTAAAAAAGAGGTAGATGAACAGATTGTTGTCATCACGCTTATACTTGAAGATGGGGATGACTTTGTTAACCAAGCTGTGGTCATACACAAACATAAAGTTATGCATAGACAAAACAAAGTGAAGCTTTTTAAATTAGGGGATGAAGACCTCTATTTCCGTGCAGGAAAAAAGAAAAAAGTACAACCTTTTATGATTGAAGGGGTGAAGTATGCTTTACTCATCTGTTTTGAGTTACGCTTTAAAGAGTTATGGGAACAAGTTGAAGGTGCAGATGTGGTACTTATGCCTTCTCGTTGGGGCAAAGCACGTAAAGCACATTTAGAGATACTCTCACGTGCCTTGGCTGTTATGAATCAATGTTATGTTGTTATAGCAAATTCTGCCGATGCAGATATGGCAAGTTCATCAGCCATCATCTCTCCTACAGGTGATGTCACTATGGATGATACACTCGATGCCATAGAAACTACCATAGATTTTAGAGAAATAAAGAAAATGCGTCGCTATATAGTGATGGATTAAGGAAGCAAATGATAAAAATGAAATGGATATGGGGTCTGTTTTTGGGCTTAACCTACGTAGGTGCACTCGAATTAACTCCAGAGATAACTGTACAGATTGATGATTGTCAAAAGGGGCATGTGCTGAGTTGTTATGAAGCGGGCGTGGCATTGAGTACAGGAAAAAATGCTCAAGATCAAGAAAAAAAGGCTTTAGGATTAGACTATATCCGTAGAGCATGTAAATATGGAGAAAACAAAGCCTGTGATGCCATGGGTGAAAACTATTTTAAAGACAAGCATTATGGCGCAGCTAAACCTTATTTTGAGGCATCATGTGAACGTGGTGTTGTTACTGCCTGTTCCGCTTTGGGAACCATCTATAGAGACGGGATGGATACACGCCAAGATGATGAGAAGTCTCGTATCTATTATGAAAAGGCTTGTGCCTTACAAGACAAGGATGCCTGTATTAATTTAGCGATTATTTATAGGGGTGGTTTTGGTGTTGATATGAATCGAAGCATGGAAAAATCGTACTATAAAAAAGCATGTGATGCAGGGAGTGATGTAGGGTGTAAGAGCTTTACACGAATGGATAATAAAGATAAAGGTATAGAAGAGCCTAGTTTATGGAAGAAAGTAAAAAGCCTCTTTAACTAGATTTTAGATAGAATGCCTGCATTATTAGGGGTTGGGATAGTATAGACAATGATAAAAGCTAGAAACAGACAAAATCTTGTAAACGAAATAGAAAAACATTTTGCACTAGATACACATGTAAAAGAGGCTTTTTTAGCCGTGGATAGAGAGATTTTTGTACCGAATGAATTTAAACACCTATCGTATGCCCTAGAAGCCTTACCCCTAGCGGCAAGTCAATATATCTCTTCTCCTCTCACTGTTGCCAAAATGACACAACACCTTGAACTAAAAGGTGTGGACTCTGTACTTGAAATAGGATGTGGCTCAGGGTACCAAGCAGCTATACTCTCCAAAATATGTCGTCGTGTTTTTACCATAGAGCGTATTGATGAACTACTGAAAGTTGCAAAAAGCCGCTTTTCTCAACATGAAATGCACAATATTATTACACGCTTTGATGATGGACAACGCGGATGGAAACAATACGCACCTTTTGAACGTATACTTTTTTCAGCTACGGCAAAAGAGATACCTGAGGTACTGTTTGAACAACTTGCAGAGGGTGGCATACTCATCGCCCCAGTGGAAGAGACAGAAAATTATCATATTATCACGCGCTATTATAAGAAAAAGGGTCGCATCACATCTGAGACGATAGAACAGTGTTTATTCGTTCCCGTCTTAGATGGTACACAAAAGTAAATTAGCAGACACCCGTTCATACATATATAACGTATAAAACTTTCATCAAATAGGCATCCGACTACGGTTTTTTTAAAACATTTCTAAACGAAAGTATGAGGGTTACTCTATCTTTTGTGCTGTAGCTACTGTAAACCTTTCATCAAATTTATGTTACACTCTACAAATTTTGTAAATCATATAAATAGATAGGGAATAAGT
>JALULG010000051.1 GCA_027040785.1 bacterium | reverse complement strand
CACCAAATATTTTCGCTCTTTAAGACGATATTTTTTTTGGCTTAATTTTTTTAAATATTTTATTTTAGGATTAGTTCTGCTTTTTATCAAAACCTCTTTCATAATCAAGTAAATTTTTTAAATTTAACGCTAAAAATCGGTTCATACTGATTATCGTCTTTATCAATCAATTCAATTTTTTCTCCTTTAATCAATTGATTCAAGGCCAAATTACTTAGCATTTCTTTATCTGTTTCCAGTTCGGTTTTTAATTTTTCCAGTTTTGAAAATTCCGCTTCAAATTCAATTTTTATGTTATCCTCAATTTGTTTCTTCCTATTTTTTAATTCTTTTAATTTTTCATTTATTTCATAATATTCTTGAGAATTATTCAATGCTTCCCGATACAAAGATTTGATTTTTCTTTGTTCCGCTTTAGTTTCTTGTATTCTGGCAAACACTTCTTGTAATTTAGACATAAAATAATTTTATTATTTATCAAAAATCTCCATAAACTTTGGAGCCACTTGTTTTTTGCGAGAAATAATTCCCGGAATATAAACCTCATTATTTTTTAATTTTTCCCCTAACGCATCTTCAATTTTAGATAAATCTTTGCCGGCAACCAAAAATAATGATCCCTCTTTCATAATATCGGTAATAAACAAAATCACTGAATGATAATTTTCCTTTTCCTGAATTTCTTTTAATTTTTTTAACAAATTTTCTTTTAAATCGTCAAAATCTGACAAATCAACCGTTTCCACTTGTCCTATGCCGATTTTTCCTTGCTTAAAATTAAAGTCTTTAAAATCTCCTTTTATAATTTCTTCGGGTGTTTTTGTGTTTACACTGGAACGAATTTTAAAAAGTTCCAAACCATAAGCGCGCCAATCTTCAATTTGAGCTATTTTAGCTAATTTTTCAATATATTTTATATCCTCTTCCGTACAAGTTGGAGATTTAGTGATTACCGTATCAACCAAAATAGCGCTTAACAACAAACCGGCTATTTCTTTGCTTATTTCCAGATTATTTTTTTCATAACAACGAGCAATAATTGTTGCGCTGGCACCTAAAGGAAAAACCTTAAAAACAATCGGCTTGGAATAACTAAAATCCACTTTATGATGGTCTAAAACCTCAATAATTTCCGCTTTCTCTCTCCCCTTTAAAGATTGAGAATTTTCATTATGATCAACCAAAATAACTTTTTTCTGCGCCAAAGATTCTAAAATTGACGGTTTTTCAAAATGAAATTTTTTTAAAGCAAAATCGGTTTCCGCGTTTACTTCGCCGGCAATTACCGGCAAATAATTTTCCGTTTTAGTTAATTGATTTTTTAAATTCGCATAAGCGATAGCGGAGGCAACCGTGTCCAAATCGGGTGAAGTATGCCCGATAATGTAAATTTTTTCCATAAATTTTTACTTAATTTAATAATTTTTGATATTTTTCAATTTCCTTAAAAAACCTGGCTCTATTTTCTTTTTTAATAGGTTTTCCGGGAGGTAAAACTTCTTTCAAAGGGTTTATTTTTTGACCGTTTTTCACCATTTCAAAATGCAAATGCGGACCGGTGGAATAACCTGTTGACCCGACATAACCGATTATTTGTCCTTGTTTCACTCTTTGACCAACTTTAACTATAATTTTTGATTGATGGGCATAATTAGTGGAATAAGTGGCATTATGTCTGATTTTGGTGAAATTTCCATAACCAATAGAACTCCAACCGGCAAAAGTAACCACACCATCACCCACCGCCCTAATCGGAGTTCCAATGGCAGCCGCATAATCAATCGCTCTATGACGCCCCACTAAACCAACCTCCATAACTCGTCTCGTTCCGGTCGTATATCCGGAAGAAATATATTTAAATTCAACCGGTGCCCTTAAAAACATTTTTTGAACAGAATTTCCTTCTTCGTCAAAATACCCCTTATTATTCTCGTCTTCTTCAAAATAAAAAACTTTAAATTCTTTACCCTTATTAATATATTTTCCCGCCAATATTCTGCCGGGCATAACATATTTACCATCCAAATAACGTTCTTCATAAACAACTTTAAATTTGTCTCCAACCTGAGAATCCATGGCAAAATCAATAGTCCATTGAAAAGCGTTCGCTAAAGCAATTATCACTCTTTCGTCCACACCCCCATCTTTGGCGGCTTGATACATTGAAGTTTTTACCTCTCCTTCGCCGGTTTTTATTTTAATTTCATAATTTATTTTTTTTATTTCTCCGGTCCAGATATTATCTTTTTTAAAAATTTCCAAATTGTCCTGAGTATCAATTTGATAAACGATTTTTTCTAACGCATCGGTCTTTCGGTTATAATAAAAATCAAAAGTTCTTCCTAAACGAATATTTGTTAAATTATAAATATCTTTAAGGTTTTTATACATTTCTTGAGCTTCCCGACTATCAATCCCCGCTTTTGCCATCAAAGAACCGAAAGTGCTTCCTTTTTTAATTTCAAACTTTTTGATGGTATATTTTTTTTCCTCGGAAACCGCTTTAGCGGAAGGAATAATCGTTTCTTTTAAATTCGTTTTTAAGTAATTTTGAGAATTTTTTTGATAATTTTTTGAATAATAAAAAAAACCGCCTAAAAGCAAAAGAAAAAAAACAAAAAATAATATATATTTTTTCATAATATTTAGTTGACTTCTCTTAAACTAACTTCACCATTTTTAATAATGATATATCCAAAAGGTGGAGTTACCCAAGATCCGCTATTATAATATTTTATTCCCCATCTTTCGCCAATTCTGGCAATATGGGTATGACCGCAAAAAATATAATCAACTTTTTTAAACTTAGCGTAAATTAAGGCCTCTTTTTCCACTTCCGCAGACATTCTTAACCATCGCTTACTGTTTTTAGCCCAATTTATCAGAGTGTTTTTTTCACCAAAAATTTTTCTAATCATTGCGTAAAATAAAATCGCCACTCTACTGATAATGATATTTTTATGTAAAAATCTATCAAATTGATGTCCGTGAATTGCTAAAAATTTTTTTCCCTTTTCTTCCCAAATATATTTGTTATAAACCCTAACACCCAATAAATTACCTAAAAAAACCGCTGAGCCATCGTGATTTCCAACAATCCAAATTACTTCCACTTTTTTAGATAATTCTCTCAACTCTGATAAAACCGCCCAATCTTTATGATTTAATCTTTGTAAATCCAAAGAATCAAAAATATCACCGTTAAGAATTATTCTTTTGAAATTCAATTTCAAAATCGTTTTTAAAAATTTTCTGGGACGATTTAATCTAGCGCCCAAATGCAAATCAGAAACTATCAGAGTATCTATTTTTTCTCTCCTTTTAATCATTTTATTCCGTAATTTTAGAATAAATAAGATTTATTAAATTTATCTCTTTATCTTTTTCATCCGGAACAATGGTAATATTTAATCTTTTTCCATCTTTTTCGTACATTCCGGTCCAAGTGCCACCCATATCCATACTTAATTTTTCCTTCCAAGCTTTTTGAACCAAATCAGCTCTATACCATTTTTCAATTTCTTTCATACTATCTTTGGTTTTAATCATCACTTGTTCTCCTTGAGGCATTTTAGAAACCGCAAAAACTTTTTCGTTTTTATAAATTTTAATATCTTCGGGCCAATCTTTTGGCAAAGCGACTTCTTTCTTTTCGTTTACCTCAATATACCCCTCTCCTTGATCGCTTTTTACTTTTACTTTTTGTCCGCTTTTCTCAACCTTAACATTCATTTCCTCCTTTTCTGCTTGCTTGTTTTCTTTTTTCTTTCCACAACCGGAAAAGCTAAAAATAAAAACAAACAATAATAAAAAATAAAAAAATAATTTCTTTTTAGGCATAAATTTTTAAATTAATTTTAATCGTATTATTATAATACGCCAAAAAAAGAAAAAAATCAATTTATAAATTATTCACAAAATTAGAATCGTCATAATTTTCCATTTGGTTCTTTTTCTTTAAAATGTTAAAATATATAATAAATTCTATTTATCATATGTATATCACCATTGACATTGGAGCCACAAAAACACGTATCGCCAGCGCTTCATCTCTTGAAAAAATTATTTTAAGAAATAAAAAAACTTTTCTAACTTCACAAAATTTCAAAGAAGGATTAAAAGAAATAACAAAAAACATTAAAGAAAAAAAACAAAAACCAAAAGCGATTTCAATCGGAATAGCCGGAAAAATCAAAGACAACGACTTAATAAAATCAACAAATTTAAAAAATTGGTGTAATCAAAAAATAGCTTTTAAACTCAAAGAAGAGTTTAAATGTCCGGTATATTTAAAAAACGATGCCGTTATGCAGTCCTTGGGAGAATATTATAAGAATAAAAAGAAAAATTTTATTTATCTAACATGGGGCACCGGACTGGGAGGAGCGACATTTGAAAAAACCAAAAAAATAAAATCATTGCAAATAAAACGAAAATATTTGCGAGATTGGGAAAAAAAATATGGAGGTAAAAATATTGAAAAAACTTTTAAAAAAGAGCTTCAAGACTTAAAAAAAGAGGACTGGGA
>JALULG010000050.1 GCA_027040785.1 bacterium | reverse complement strand
ATAAAAAAAGTTGATATTGAGAATTATGAAAAAATTTTAAAAAATGAAGAAAAAAGAAAGAAATGGACAAATTTAGATTATGATTATATACAAGATCCTTTTGAAGAATAAATAAAAGAGTATCGCTAAAATCCTTTTTTTGATGAATTTTTTAAATTTCAGTTAAGATATAAAAAGGACGTCAATATAATGTATTGATAAGATTCTGCCAAGAACTCGCACGATGAAATTTAATAAAATTGACAAAAAAAATATAAAAATACCCTTAATAAAGAAAATAAAAAAACAAAGTGTTAATCCCTTTGTTTTTTTGTTGAAAAAATCTAAACGGCGATTACATTTTTAATGTCTTTTATATTTTCCTTGATTGTTTCGGCAATGCCGTATTTTAAAGTTTGCTCAGCCATCGGACAACCGGCGCACATGCCTAAAAGACGGACCTTAACGGTTTTTGTTTTTTCATCATAATCTATAAATTCCACATTACCACCATGTGATTGCAGTAAAGGGCGAATTTTTTCCAATTCTTTTTCTATTTTCTTTTTCATATTGATTTGTTTTAATGAATAATTACAATAGTTCCTATTTCGGTCCAATTATATAAAGTTTTAGCGTCTTCGGTCCCCAATCTAACACAACCGTGAGAGGCCGGTTTCCCCAAATGATTTACCCCCTCTCTTCTACCGTTAGGCCAAATTGGCAATTCATGAATTCCGTATTTTCCTTTATAGAAAGACATCCAATAAGGCATCCAAAGACCAAAATTAGACCAAGCTTTTTTAATTTTTCTATCAATTTTAAAAACACCTTTTGGAGTTGTGTTATTTACTCCACTTGAAATTATAAATTCTCCCCTTCTTACTCCTCCCAGAAAGTAAGTTAATTTTTGTTCCTTTAAGTTGATTTTTATCAATTTTTCCAGTTTTCTCGCTTCTTTGTTTAAGGGGTCGTAACCGTTTTTAATTTCAGTCCCGTCACTATATCCGTCTCCGTCGGTGTCCGGATTATCTATTTCGGTGTGAAATAATAATTCGTCTTTATCAGATAAACCATCATTATCAAAGTCATTTTCGGTTAATTTTTTATTTGGAGCAAGTGGAGAATATCCATTATTTAACTCAATCCAATCACTATATCCGTCTCCGTCAGTATCCGGATTATTGGGATCTGTTTTATAAATCTCTATTTCATCTTTATCGTTTACTCCGTCATTATCACTATCAATTATATTAGCTTTTGCCAGGTTAAATGTCAAGATAAAAACAAATAAAGAAAAATAAAATATTTTTTTCATTTTTTTATACCAATGAACTGGTATCACCTAACGGTAATCCTAATTCTTTGGCCTTTAAAACTCTTCTCATTATTTTTCCGCTTCTGGTTTTTGGTAATTTTTCCACGAATTCAATATCTGCAATTACCGCAATTGGTCCCAATGTTTTTCTGACTAGTTTCTTTAAGGTTTTTTTAAGGGCCTCTGTTCCCTTAACATTCTTTTTCAAGATTACGAATGCTTTAATTACTTCTCCTTTAATATTGTCCGGAATACCAATTACACCCGCTTCAACGACGCTTTTATGACTGACAAAAGCGCTTTCCACTTCCGCAGTTCCAATTCTGTGACCGGCGATTTTCAAGACATCATCTGTTCTTCCTTGTATCCAAAAATAACCATCACTATCTTTAAAAGCAACATCTCCTGTAAAATAAGCGTTTTTCACTTGACTCCAATAAGTTTTTTTATACCTCTTCGGATTTCGGTAAATCGTTCTTATCATTGACGGCCATTGATTTTTAATGATTAAATATCCGCCTTTGCCGGCCGGTACTTTTTTACCGTTTTTGTCCACCACATCGGCGATAATTCCCGGAAAAGGTTTGCAAGCGCTACCCGCTTTCAGAGGGGCTGAAGGTAAAGGGGTAATCATATTCATTCCGGTTTCCGTTTGCCACCAAGTATCCATAATTGGACATCTTCTTTTTCCAACATGATTATAAAACCATTTCCATGCTTCCGGATTGATCGGCTCTCCGACCGATCCTAAAATTCTTAAAGATTTCATTTTGTGTTTTTTGGGCCATTTTAAACCGTATCTCATCATTGCTCTGATTAAGGTTGGGGCGGTATAAAAAACATTAACATTATATTTTTCAATTATTTTCCAAACCCTATCCGGTGTTGGAATGTCGGGCACACCTTCATACATAACTGTTGTTACTCCGGCCATTAAAGGTCCGTAAATAATATAACTATGGCCGGTAATCCAACCGGGATCAGCCGTGCACCAAAAAATTTCATCTCCTTTTAAATCAAAAACCCATTTTATTGTTCTTAAAACTCCAACAGAGTATCCTCCGTGAACATGAACCACGCCTTTTGGTTTTGAGGTGGTTCCGGAAGTGTAAAGAACAAAAGCCGGATCTTCCGCATCCATTTTAGTTAATTTGGTTTCTATGGATTGGTCTTTTATAAAATCATGAAACCAAATATCTCTTCTTTTGTTAAATTTAATTTTTGCTTGATTATTTTTAACTACAATAACTTTTTTTATTGTTTTGCATTTTTTAACCGCTTCATCGGCGATTTTTTTAAGGTCTATGATTTTTCCTCTTCTAAAACTGCCGTCAGCGGTAATCAAAATTTTAGCGCGCGCATCCTTAATTCTTCCTTCTAATGCTCCGGCTGAAAAACCGGCGTAAACTACGGAATGCATTGCTCCGATTTTTAAACAAGCTAGCATTGATATGGCGATTTCCGGAATATTGGGCATATAAATAGCCACTCTATCTCCTTTTTTAATCCCGATTCCCCTTAAAGCATTAGCCATTTTATTGACTTCCTCATAGAGGGCTTGGTAAGTGTATTTTTTTGTTTTACCGGTTTCATCTTCCCAAATAATCGCCAATTTATTTCCTTTCCCTTCTTCAATGTGTCTGTCCAAAGCATTATAGGCTAAATTACATTTTCCTCCAACAAACCATTTGTAAAACGGTTTGTTTTTTTTGTCCAGCACTTTATTCCATTTTTTAAACCAAATTAAATCTTCCGCCGCTTTTTCCCAAAATTTTACCGTATCTTTATTGGCGGTTTTTAATGTTTTTTCATAATCGGGAACATTGGCATTTTTCAATATTTTCTTTGAAGGATAATATTTTTTTTGTTCTGTTTGAAGAACTTCGGTTAGATCTCTTGTGATGTTTTTTGACATAAAAATATATGGTTAAAAATTATTTATTTTCAGTATAGCATTTTAAAAAAAATATTTTAAGGACAATCGCCTTGTAAATATCCTAAAATGATTTCATTTTTAGCTTTATAAGTGCAAGCCAAGCAAGGGTTTTGAAAATCTTTCCATATTATTTGACTTTGGTTTT
Source organism: bacterium (assembly GCA_027040785.1). Taxonomy (GTDB): domain Bacteria; phylum Patescibacteriota; class Patescibacteriia; order JAACEG01; family JAACEG01; genus JALULG01. The sequence goes on along the minus strand of JALULG010000050.1, from coordinate 1,162 downwards.
CTTCAATTCCGGGAATATTTTTTTCTATTTTTGCGCAAACCGGCATTTTTTCATTTGAACATTTTTTGACCATTGAAAATTCCAAACAATCATATATTTTGTTTTCTTTTGGTGTTTCAAATAAAATATCTTTTATTTTTCCTTCTTGAACAAAAATTTTTACCTTTTTTTCCAGTTTTTCTTTGGTAGTATAAGAATATTCAAATTCCCAACAATATAAACATTCTTTTTTATTTGTTTTAAGAAGAGTTAAATCTTTCCCCTCTTCTTTTATGAAATTTTCATTATTTTTAATGGTTTTTAAGGCGATTTTTTGACTTTCTTCTTCGTTGATTTCTTTAAAATTTATTCCTCCCAAATCAATAATTTTACTAACTCTTAATCTTTTCCCCCCAACATCTTTAACATTGTTCTCAATTTTTCCTTGAAAAATAACTTGATTTTCTACATCTCTTAAAGTAACGATTATTTTTTTAATATTATCATCATCGCTGTCTATGCCTATTTTTTCTCCATTCAACATTTCAAAGTAATCATCATAACCGGCTTTTCTTAAAGGAACAACGCTTCCTTCCCAATAATCGTCATTGGGATTAAAATCGCCCTTTTTACATTTTTCTTTTAAAAATTTCCAAACTTCACACTCTGAACCATCATCAAATTGACAAACAAAATATTTTTGATTATTTATCCCTTCTTTTTTTAATAAATAATGGCCTTTTTCTTGGCAATTTAGAGTTGCCGGATCGCTCAACGGTTCTTTTTGACAAACATTATTTTCGCAAAAAGAATAAAAACCTTTTAGTTCCGGATTTAGGCAATCTTTGTCTTTTTGGCATTTTTTTACTTTTTTAATAACGGTTTCTTTTTTTATCTCTTTAACGGTTTCTTTTTTTTGATAAAAATTTTCATACCAAAAAAGATCAAATATCTATACAAGGTTTTTGTAATAGTTTGGACGGGTTGTGGTATTAAAGCTGGAAAAAGTGGAATGATGATTTCAAAATCGTCTACCAAATACTACCAAAAAACGTTTACACACTCTCTTGAATTTAAGTGCGAAACAAAAATATTTTCTATGCTTCAATTATTAAGGAGCAATCAAAATACTATGTATATATTTCAACTATCCACTAACTTTGGTAAAGGTCTTATATTATAT
>JALULG010000049.1 GCA_027040785.1 bacterium | reverse complement strand
TAAAAAAAGAAAAAGAAATTTTTTTAACAATAAAAGTAAGAACCAATGCTCCGGAAAACAAATTTACCGAGATTTTGTCTGACAATACTCTTAAAATCGACATTAAAGCGCAACCGGAAAAAAATAAGGCCAATAAAGAACTTGTTAAATTTTTGGCAAAAAAATTTCAAGTTAAAAAAAACAACATCTTTATTAGCGCCGGAAAAACAAAAAAAATTAAAAAAATAAAAATAAAAATCAATGAATAAAGAAGAAGACAATCGCATAGTTTCTTCATTGGAAAAAAAAGATGATAAATCTTTTGATATTGGTTTACGTCCCAAAAAACTATCCGATTACATCGGTCAAGAAAAAATCAAGGAAAATTTAAAAATATTCATGGAAGCCGCTCGCAAAAGAAATGAACCCATAGAACATGTTTTGTTATATGGTCCTCCGGGACTGGGAAAAACCACTTTGGCGCACATTATCGCCAACGAAATGAACGTCAATATTAAAATAACTTCCGGACCGGCAATTGAAAAAGCCGGGGATTTGGCCGCCATCTTAACAAACCTTCAAGAAGGAGACGTTTTATTTATAGACGAGATTCACAGACTGAATAAAAACATAGAAGAAATATTGTATCCCGCCATGGAAGATTACGCTCTTGATATTATTATCGGCAAAGGACCTTCCGCTCGGACATTAAGACTTGAATTACCGAAATTTACAGTTATCGGGGCGACCACCAAAGTGGGCGCAATTTCTCACCCGTTAAGAGACAGATTTGGCAATATTTATCGTTTAAACTTTTATAAAAATGAAGATATTGCCAAAATAATCAAAAGAAATGCTAAAATTTTAAATGTTGAGGCCGAAGAAGAAGCTCTAAACGAAATAAGTTATCGCGCTCGCAAAACACCACGCATAGCGAATCGCCTTTTAAAAAGAGTGCGAGATTTTGCAGAGGTAAAATCAAATGGTATAATTACTAAAAAAATCAGCCAAGATTCTTTAAATGCCCTTGAAATAGACGAATTGGGCTTGGACGAAATAGACAGACGTATTTTAAAAACAATTATTGACAAATTTAACGGCGGCCCAATCGGTCTAAGCACCTTAGCGGCCATTACTTTTGAAGAAACTGAAACGATTGAGGAGATTTACGAACCCTATTTGATGCAATTGGGATTTTTACACAGAACTCCTCGTGGCAGAATTGTTACTCCGGAAGCCTACCGACACCTAAATTTGGAACCACCGAGCCAACAAAACAATTTATTATAAAATTATGACAATAACATTATCAATATTACTTATTCCCTATCTTTTATTTTTGATAATGTTTTTTATTTTTTCTTTTTTCAATTTTTATCACATCCTCAAATTCGGTTTTAAAGATAAAATAAGTATTTTTATGATATCTTTTTTTGTGATTTTAACAATTATTATTTTGGTTATTACTTTTATTTTCGCTTTAAATATTAATTGGAGTGAAAAAATCAACCCTTTTTAATATGTATTCCCGAAAAAAAATCCCTCAACAATTAAAAAATGAACGGGTTATCCTTTTTCTCAGGCGCCATAAATTTATTTTTTTAAAAGATTGCTTTTTCTTTGTATTGGGATTTTTCTTTCCAGTTATAATATATTTTATTTTAAAAAATCTCCATTTTTATTTTGAAGGGGAAATTTTTAAAGCCTTGTTTTTATTACTTGCCAGCGCTTATTATTTAATGATTTTATTATTATTTTTTACCGCTTTTGTTGATTATCATTTGGATGTTTGGATAGTCACCAACCAAAGAATATTAAATATTGAACAAAAAGCTTTATTTTCCCGAACAATCTCAGAATTAAAAGTTAATCGTATTCAAGATATCACTTCCGATGTTAACGGAATACTGGAAACTTTTTTAAATTTTGGCAATGTCCATATTCAAACTGCCGGAACCGAAGAAAGATTTATTTTTAAACAAGTTCCCGATCCTTCAAGAATAAGAAAAAAAATACTTACTTTGTTAAAACAAAGCAAGCATTTTGAGGAAATAATGAAAAAAAAGGATAAAATTAAAACTTAAAAATCACAAAACTCCGAAATTTTCAAGATTATTATTTTTCTCATATCGGGACTGTCGCCAACCCCTGATAATTTGATATTATTTCAACGCCTCTTCTTTCTCTTGTCATGCTGAACTTGGTTCAGCATCTCATTTCCTTCCTGTCATGCTGAATTTATTTCAGCATCTCGTTTTCCCATGTCATACTGAACTTGATTCAGCATCTCAGAAAAAAAAGTAAGACCTAAAAACAACGAGATCCTGAAACAAGTTCAGGATGACATGAGTTTAACATGAGATCCTGAAATAAGTTCAGGATGACATGAGTTTAACATGAGATCCTGAAATAAATTCAGGGTGACAGTAATTATTCATGTCATGCTGAACTTGATTCAGCATCTCGTGGGAAAAGAGTAAAACTTAAATCAACGAGATTCTGAAATAAATTCAGAATGACATATAGCGAACACGAGATTCTGAAACAAGTTTAGAATGACAGTGGGTTTGCCACGAGATCCTGAAATAATATCGAATAAATTCAGCACAAGATTCAGGGTGACAGTAGAACTGATACGCTGAATTACTTCCATGTCATGCTGAACATTTCAATGTTTCGGGATAAAATTAAAACTTAAAAATCAGACCGTTGAGGACAAATTTCTTTAAAATCACAATAACGACAATTAAAGCCGGAATTTTCCTTAAAATCCCCCGCAATAATACCTTCAATTTGTTTTATCGCCCAATCTTGAACTCTTTCAAGATCTTTTTCATTTCCTAAAAAATTAACTTCTTGATTATTCTCCAAATAATAAAAACTTAATTCTTTAATCGGTTTATCAAAAATATTTGTCGCTGCCATTTGGTATAGTAAAAGTTGTCTTTTGTCGGCAAATGTTAATTTTTCCTTTGGTTCACCGGTTTTATAATCAATAATTTTTATCTCTTTTCCATCTAAATCTATCCTGTCTATTTTTCCAATCATCGTATATTCTCCACCGATTTTAAATTTGAAAGATTTTTCAATAAATAAAGGAGTAAAAACTTGATCTTTATATTTTTCATAAAAATCTTTTAAAATTTCTTTTCCTTTTTTAAAATATTCTTTTTTCTGTTCCTCCGAATCAAACCAATCGTTAAGCCAAACACTTTGATAAATTTCCAAAATATCTTTAATATTAAGAATTTCTTTTAAAGTTTTACTTTTTTTATTATCAAACAAACTCGCTTGATCGCTTCCGTTCAAATCTTTTACTCTTTCCATAATCAATTCAAAAACTTTATGCATAGTTCTCCCGAAAGTAAATTGTGCTTTTCCGGGAACGGGTATTTTTAAAATAAAATTATAATAATATTGCTTGGGACACTTATCATAGGCGACTAATTGAGAAAAAGAAAAATGCTTTGGTAAAGGATATTTGATTTTTCTCTCTTTTTCTCGTGATATTTTTTCTTTTTCAAAAACATCTTTTTTAACGGAATATTTTGACGCTTTTTCAGGGCTTATCAAATTCGCCTCAATTAAAAAACGGGATGGTTTTTTAAGTTGTTTTCCGCCATAATCTTTTGCCCAAGAAAAAAACACTCCCTCTTTAGCTCTGGTAATTGCCACATAAAACAAACGTCTTTCCTCTTCCAAATGCAAATCACCTTCGGGAATAATCTCTTTAACCAAATCATCGGGAATCGGAATCGCTTCTTTACGTTCTTTACTCGGGAACTTATCTTTTACCATATTAACAATAAAAACATATTTAAATTCCAAACCTTTGGCGCTGTGAATAGTAATAATTTTTAAAGTATCCGGACCCATTTCATAATCAGGAGACAAGAAACCGGTTTCACCGGAAGAAAATTCTATTTCAAATTCTTCCAAAAAGAATTTAATACTTTTATCATCGTTATTTTTTTCAAATTCTTGAATTTTTCTATAAAACTGATCTAGGTAACTTAAATCTTCACGTTTTTTTTGCTCTTCTTGCTCAACAATAAACTTTAGATATCCGCTATCCTCCAAAAACCTCAAAACAACCTCGCTAACCGTTTTTTCTTTGGCCAAAAAAGTATGTTTGGAAATTAAAGATAAAAGTAAATTGATTTTTTTTAAAGTTTCTTGAGGGAAACCAAAAGTATTGGCGTTTTGTAAAACCTTATATAAGCTCAAACTTTTTCGTCTTGACCAATAAAAAATATCACTGATTTCTTCTTGATTAAAATTAAAAACCGGTAATTTTAAAATACGATAAACCGCTTTTGATTCATGATAATTATCTAAAAGTTTTAAATAAGCCACAATATTCATTACAATTTTCTTTAAATAAAGACCTTTGGAAGCCAAAAACAAAAAAGGGATATCCAATTTTTCCAAAACGGGAATAAAACTGTCGGCACTTCTATTGGTACGAATCAAAATAGCAAAATCGCTCCATAATAAATCTTTACTTTTACTTTTTATATCAATAATTTTTTTAATAACTTCGTTTACTTCATCTTCTTCGGTTTCTGACTC
>JALULG010000048.1 GCA_027040785.1 bacterium | reverse complement strand
ATAAAAAACATTGTTTAGAATGTTTTTCTAATTATTGTTAATTATACTATTCTCTTTCTTTTTTGTAAAGAGAAATAATTGTTTTTTCTTTGAAGATGAAATAATTAAACAATTTTGTTAAAACTATCACAAAAAAATATTAAACAAATAACCAATAATAATTATACCAATAGCCACTGTGCCAAAAAATATAGCTAATAATTGCCATTTGATAACTTTTTTTAAAATCAAAGCTTCCGGCAGAGAGATGCCGACAATAGCCATTATCAAAGCTAATGCCGTACCAAGTGGCACGCCTTTGTCAACCAATGACTCCATAATCGGAATAACTCCGCTGGCGTTGGAATAAAGAGGAACAGCCAAGATAACCGCCAAAGGCACCGCCAGCCAACCGGCTTTTTGAAGGTATTTTTCAAAAAAACCTTGTGGAACATAGCCGTGAATAAAAGCGCCCAAACCAACTCCGAATAAAACATATAAAGTGATTTTTTTGGTAATGTCCATCGCTTCTTTGGAAACTGTTCGCCAAACTTTTTTAAAAGCTATCTTTTCAGTTTTTGTTTCTTGCTTCTTGCTTTTTATTTTCCAAACAAAATCCTCCACATATTTTTCCAATTTTAATTTTCCAATAATAAAACCGCCGATCATTCCGATGCTAATTCCCGCCAAAACATAAAAAGTGGTTATTTTAAAGCCAAACATTCCCACAAACAATGCCAAAGCAACTTCGTTGATTAGAGGTGAAGTTATTAAAAAAGCAAAAGTAACCCCCAAAGGAATTTCCGCTTCAATAAAACCGATAAAAAGAGGGATTGATGAGCAAGAACAAAACGGCGTAATGGCGCCAAAAACGGTTGCCAAAAAATAATCCAGTCCGTAAAATTTGTGTTTTGTTAAAAAATCTCTTAATTTTTCAACCGGTAAATAATACCTAATCAAACTCATCAAATGAGTGATTATCAAAATCAAAACAATAATTTTTAAAAAATCATAAAAGAAAAATTGAACCGAATCAGCTATTGCCGTGTCCGGACTTAAATGAAAGATATTAAAAGTAATATAATTTGCCACCCATTCAAGCGGGTAAAAAATGTCCATACTAATTACAATGATTACATTCAAAATTTATATCCATATTTTCCGGTAATATTTGAATAGTGCTATGTTCAATGTCGTATTTATCGTGAAGAGTTGTTTTGATATTGGTGAAAATTGTTGCTAAATTGTTTATGTCGTCAATCTGAATATGAACAGATAACATTGTGAGGTGAGAATTGGCAGACCAAATATGCAAGTCATTAACATTTTTAACGCCTTTAACAGCTAAAATATCTTTTTTCACATTTTCATAATTTATGTTTTTCGGCACAGAGTCAAGCAAGGCGTTTAAGGTTTCTTTTATTAACGTATAGATACTTTTAATTAAAAATATGGAAATGAAAATTGAAATAAGCGGATCAACAATGGTCCAGCCGGTAAAATAAATAATGCCGGCGCCGATAATTACGCCAACAGACAAGAGCGCGTCTTGCAAAGAATGAAGCCAAACAGCTTTTAAATTGGTGTTTTGTTTGGAATCTTTGCTTAAAATCCAAGTGGCAATGCCATTTCCGATAACGGCAATCAAACCGACATAAAACATTTGCGCGCTTAAAATTTCCACCGGTTTAAATAATCTTAGTATTGACTCATAAAGAATGTAAGCAACGGCAAGCAATAAAATCAAGCTGTTTACAAAAGCGGTTATAAATTCCATTTTTTTATAACCGTAAGTTTTTTTATTGTCGCTTGGTTTTAAAGATATTTTTTCCGAAATATAACCCAGTATCATTGAGCTGATGTCGGTGATATTGTGAAAAGCATCGGAAATTAAAGCTAAACTCCCGGAGATAATTCCCAAAATTATTTCAAAAACAACTATGCCAACATTGATTATAATGGCAATAATTAAATTGGAAAAAGTTTTGGGAGTGGCGTGATTATGATTGTGATGATGTGACATATTATTTTAGGGCAAAAATTTTAATGGAAGCGATTAACAAAATTAAACCGATTAAAATCTGAAAAGATTTTTTCCATTTTTGCGGGAAAACAATCTCGGTTAATTCGTAGATATAATGAATGCCGGTCCATAAAGCCAAGCCCAGTATTAGATTGTTGTAAAATAAATTTAAATCGTTTTTATTGTTTAAATAAAAATGCCAAAAAATAGCAAACAAGGAAGAGAAAAAAGTGGTTACGGTATTTCCAAGATAAACTTGTTTGATATTCATTTTTCCCACTTTAATTGCAAAGGGAATTTTTAAAGGTTTTAAAGATGTGCCGACAAGACCGATGGAAAAACCGCTAATCCATGGTCCCAAAAGTCCGCAAATTTTTGTAATGGTTGGATGACCTTGCTCAAACTCCAATTCATGTTTTTGAAAATGAATAAACATTAAACGCAAGCCATATAAAATTGCTAAAACTCCCAAGATGATAATTAAAGCGCCATCGCCAAGACGAATAAAAAGCAAGCTTCCCAAGAAAGAAGCGATAAAAGTGAAAATCGGTATTAAAACAAAAAGTTTGCTTTTCATTTTGCTTGGCAGTTGGGCGATTTTGGCTCTGTTTTGCAGAAGAATCATTAAAGCGCCCGCCATAATAACCCAAAGAAAAATGTTAATTGATGTTTTAATGTTTAATCCGAAAATAAAAAGCAGTAAAAGGATTGTAAAAAAACGATCAAAACGAATGGTAAGACCGGCGGTAACAAAACCGACAATCAAAACCAAAAGAAAAAATTGTGTTAGCATATGTTTGTTGTTTTGGAGCCATTGCCAAACGTTAATTTTTACAGAAAGTTTACATCAAAAACGGCGTTTGGCGACAGTCCCATTAAAATTATTTAAGATTTTCCAAAATATTATTTTTAATTTCTTCGTCATCGGGCAAGCGACCGGCGCTAATCACTTTGTCGTTAATAACCAAAACCGGACTGCTCATTAAGCCCAATTCAATAATTTTTTGAACATCGGTAATGTAGTCAACTTTTAAATTTTGGTCAATCTCTTGGCTGATTTCAGAAACTTTGTCATAAAGAGATTGACAGGTCGGACAACCGGACCCTAAAACTTGTATTTTTATCTTACTCATAAATGTAACAGGGGCTGTCGCCCTTAACATTCTCCGGTTAAGGAGTTAAAAAATTTAATTAGTTTATCAATATTTTTATGATTGATTGAATAATAAACCTTTAAACCTTCTTTTCTGTTTTTAACAATATTTTTTTCTCGTAAAATTTTTAAATGATGAGAAACAAGGTTTTGGGGGAGTTCTAAAAATTTAACAATTTCACAAACGCATTTTTCCCCGCTTTTTAAAAAACAAACAATTTTTAAACGATTTTCATCAGACACCGCTTTTAAAAACAAAATTGTTTCCGCGAGCTGTTTGGTGCTTTGGTTTGTTTTACAAAAGTATTTCATAATATCAATATTTACTATATCAATATATATTGATATAGTAGCAAAGATTAAAATTCTGTCAAGGAAGATTGATTTTTAAAGTTTTAATAAGATATAATTAAGGCGCGAGATTTAAAAAAATAAAACAATAAAATTTATGACAAATTTATATATTGTTAGATAATAAATTATATACAACAAAAAACGGGAAGAATCCCGTTTTTTGTTGTATATAATCAAACTTATAATAAAAGTTCAAAAAAAATTTGCAATTTAAAGAGGCGCTAACTAGCGCCCCTTTAATATATTATTTCATGGGCTGTTAGCGCCTCGGCTCCTTAAAACTATAACAAAGATCTTAGGAGATAAGATTTTGTTAATATTTTGTTTTAAAGAGCTGATTGAGACGCGTACCCCGATTTTATTACGCTTTTTTAAACTTTTCTGCTTTTCTTGTGGTAATATCCCCGATTTTTTATTTGAGGATTTACCTTTTTGAAATTTTTTGTTTTTGTTTTTCAGGTTCTCATCGGGTTGGAACCTATTCGAAAAGTAGAAAAGCGGGAAACGAGTTTAAAATTTTTAAGCTGATTTCTCGTTTTTCTATCTTTTGGAATTTTGGAAAGAACTTGATTTTGATATAATTATTATACCATTTTTAAAAGCTTTTGTCAATAGTTTAGCTTTTAATTTTTTCCTTTATTTAAGCCATTTTTTTAAAAAATGTGGATAACTTTGAAAAAAATTTCTAAAAAGTGTATTTTAGAAAAAAGTTATCCACAGATTTATCCACAGGTGTATTATTGGTAGCCCGTAGGGGAATCGAACCCCTGTTACCAGGATGAAAACCTGGCGTCCTAACCACTAGACGAACGGGCCAAAATTTAAATAACAATCATATATTATTATAAAATTGCCATAATGTCAATAGTTTGGTATGATGTTAATAAAAAGTTTTTTGGTTGTTTAAGGAAAATTTTGCGAAAGTTGTTTTTTGTTTATGTTTTTAAAAAAAATTGAAATAAAAGGATTTAAATCTTTTGCCAATAAAACAGAATTTATTTTTCCCGAACCGATTTCCGGCAATAAAGGAATTACGGCCATTGTCGGTCCCAATGGTTCCGGAAAATCAAATGTGGTTGATGCGGTTCGTTGGGTTTTGGGAGAACAAAGTTTAAAGCTTTTGCGTGGAAAAAAGTCGCAAGATGTTATTTTTCACGGTTCAAAGGCCAAAGGACGTTTGGGGATGGCGGAAGTTTCCATTCTTATTGACAATAAAGATAAAGTTTTACCAATAGAATATTCAGAACTGATGATAACCAGACGTTTATATCAGAGTGGTGAAAGCGAGTATTATGTCAATAAAAGTAAAGCGAAGTTGTCTCAAATTATAATGTTGCTTGCCAAAGCGAATTTTGGGCAAAAAAGTTTTAGTATTGTCGGACAAGGAATGATTGACTATATTTTACACGCCGGAATGAAAGAGCGGAAAGAGTTTTTTGATGAAGCAGTCGGCGTTAAACAATATCAATTAAAAAGACATTATACAATTAACGATTTGAAAAGAAGTAAAATAAATTTAGAGCAAATTAAAATCGGTTTAACAGAAATGGAACCGCATTTAAAATTGTTGTCTCGCCAAGCCAAAAAACTTGAAAAAAGAGAAAAAATCAAAAAAGAACTTTTGAGTTTGCAGATTGTTTATTATAGTCATTTGTATTTTAAAATAAAAAACGATTTGGACAAATTATATTCTTTGTTGAAAAATGAAGAAAATATTGAAAAAGAAATAAGCGAAAAACTTTTAAATTATCAAAAGAAAATGACTGTTTTATCGGAAGAAACAAGTCAAAAAGATAGGTTTAATGTTTTAAAAGAAAAATTTGAAGAGCTTAATAATCAAAAAAACAAAACTTTAAAAGAGCTGGCTTTTATCAAAAGCGAAATAAATGCTCGTTATAAAGAAGCCGGAAAAATTGATTTGGCTTGGATGACCCGCACTTTTGATGATTTGCTTAATAAGAAAGAAAATATTAAAAAAGAATATAATTTATTAAGAGAAAAACAAAAAGACATTAAAGAAAGCATTGATAATGAAAAAAAGAAATTAAAGATTGTAGAGGATAAAATCAATAATATTAAAGATGATTTGGGAAAAATAGAAACAAAAAATAATTTTGTAACGGAAAAAAATTTACAGGAAACAGTTAAAGAAATCTTAAAAAAACAGTATTTATTTTTGGACTTTATCAATTCTATTCAAGATTTAAGTGAAATTTCTCAAGCAAAAAAAATGGCTTTGGACATTAAAGAAAGTTTGGAAAAAATTACCCGAATCAAAAAAGAAGGTGATAAAATATATTTTGAACAAAAATTAAACCGTTTATCAAAAGAAAAAGATAATTTATTCGCGGAAAAAGAAAGAATTTTATCCAAAATCAATTCTTTATTGGTTCATTTTGATGTTAATAAAGAAAAAGAAAAAATGCTTCAAGAGAGTATTGAAAGAATTGGAGAAGAGCTTAAAAGGGCTGAACAGGAAATAAAAAGCGCTAAAAAAGAAGATAAAAAAGCTTTTGTGGACGATCTAAAAAAACAAGAATTGAAAAACAAAGAAAAAATTGCGGAAATAGAAAAAGAAATCAGTCTTATAAAGAAAAATATTGATAATTTTAATAAAATTGAGCAAGAAAAAAAGGAAAAATTGTTTTTATTGCAGGAGAAAATTCAGTCAGAGCAATTAAAAATCAATTCCACGAAAAATAAAATAAACGAATTAAAAGTGGAAAAAGCCAGAATTGAAACCAAAAAAGAAATACTTTTGGAGGAAATTAAAAAAGAGATTGGCAGTATTGACAAGTTGGATAAAAAATATTTAAATTCTTTGATTGATGAACAAAAAATTTTTCGTTTAAAAAATCAATTGGATTTAATTGGTGGTATAGATCCGGAAGTGATTGACGAATATAAGAAAGTAAAAGAAAAATATGATTTTTTAAGCGGGCAAGTTGTTGATATAGAGGAATCTATTGAAAAAATGGAGAAAATTATCATTGATTTGGATAAATTGATTAAAAATAAATTTAATAAATCTTTTGAAAAAATAAATCAGCATTTTGATAAATATTTTAAAGTTTTGTTTGGTGGCGGTGAAGCCAAGTTAATAAAGAATTTTATTGAAAAAACAGACCCAAAAGAAAAAGAAGAAAGCGATGAAACAGAGGGCGGTGAAGTTAAGAAAAAGAAAAAAAAGGATTTTGAAATTGGTATAGATATTCAAATAGCCCCAAAAGGAAAAAAATTAAGAGATATTAATATTTTTTCCGGCGGAGAAAGATCATTAACCTCAATTGCTTTAATTTGCGCGATTATTTCCATAAATCCCTCGCCTTTTGTTATTTTGGACGAGGTTGATGCCGCTTTGGACGAGGCGAACTCGGTTCGTTTTGCTAAAATTTTGGAACAGCTTTCTTCTAAAACTCAATTTGTGGCCATTACGCATAATAGAGAAATAATGGAAGTTGCCAAAGTTCTTTATGGTGTAACAATGCAAGATGACGGAATTTCAAAGGTTTTGAGTTTGAATTTGGAAGACGCTCAGGCAAAAGCCAAATAAATTTATATATTTTATTTTTTTCGCACTTTAAACTCAAAAAAAAGGGGGAGCTATGAAAATTTTTGTTAAGATTTTTAAAAAAATGTTTGTTTGTTTTTGTTTGTTCCTGTTGCTTTGTTGTTGTGTCCGGATCGGACTTGAAATTGATTATTTTATCAGTAAAATGGAAATTGAAAGAGTAGAAAAAGGAAAAGTTGTTTTAAGAGGAAATACTTTTTTGGATGAATATTTTAATATTTATTTTTACGACGAGAAAATTAAACGTTTTCAATGGCTCAATAAAGACCCTTTTTTTGATTATTTAATTCCCGACGGCTGGGAAACCATTGAAGAAAAACCAAACCCTGTTTTTACAGGGTTTTTTAAATTTGGGTTTTATAAGGTATTTGGTTTATTGTCTTGTGTTGTAGAATATTGAAGGTTAATTTTTATTCTTTCTTTTCCAGTGCTTGATAACCTCAATAATACCGTCTTCAATTTTTTTCGGAACGGTTTGGCATTGGGCGTAACCTTTTATCAGGTTCATAAATTCGTTTTCGTCTAATGTCCATTGTCCGGGCAAATCTTTTCTTTTTCCTAAAACATCATCAATGGCGATTTGAATTTTTTCCGTAGCTTCATTCGGTAATTCTTTTTTGTGCCAGACGGCAAGTTTTAACAGTTCACCGGGGTTATAATCCCAATCAGGGTAATATTCTTCTATTGGCGATAACGGTTTTTCTATCTCCGATTTTAAATTTTCCATATTTATTGCATTTATTAAGACAAATTATAAATCTTATCTTTATTATAGTAAAGATTTATTGGAGCGTAAAGGAAAAGATTGAATTTGTTTGTTTTTTTAAAATTCGTTATACTTAAATATTATAAAAAAATTAAAATATCAAGATTATATTATTTTGACAAAAAGAAATGCAGTGCCCTTGACATTTTTTTATTTTTTCACTATTATATAAAAACAATGTAAAAGTTTTAAAAATTATTTTAAAACTGATATTTTTTTATTTGTAAACAAAATAAGATTAGATAAATTTATGTTATCAATTCGTTTAAAAAGAATAGGAAAGAAAAAACAGCCGATTTATCGGATAATTGTTTTGGATAAAAGAAAAGATCCGTGGGGAGATTATTTGGAAAATTTAGGCACATATAATCCTCGTGTTAAGCCAAGCGCAATTACTTTAAAAGAAGAACGTATTAAATATTGGTTGGGAGTGGGCGCAAAACCGTCTCCAACCGTTCATAATCTTTTTGTGGACGCCAAATTAATTAATGCCAAAAAAGTAAAAGCAACCAGTCCAAAGAAAAAAGAAAACAAAGAGGATGGTAAAAAAGAGGTAGAAAAAGGTGAAGAAGCAAAAGAAGAAAAGAAAGAAGAGGTAAAAGAGGAAGAAAACAAGGAACAATCACCGGAAAATAAATAAATAAAATAATTAAATATGAGTGAAGATAAAGCTAAAAACTCTCAAAAAGAGGAAAAAAACAATCAAACAGAAGATGTAAAAGAAGAAAAGAAATCAAATGATAATATTGAAAAGGCAAGTGAAAAGAAAGCGGAAAAAACCTCAAAAGAAGTCAAAAATTCCGAAAAAGAAGAAAAACCCGCAAAGAAAAAGAAAAAAAGCAAAACAAAAGTAAATCAACCAACTATTATTTCTCCTTATGATGTAAAAGCGGGAATGGTTATTCGTTTATGGCAAAAGATTAAAGAAAAAACTCCAAAAGGAGAAGATAAGGAGCGTTTACAATATTTTGAAGGAACTGTTTTGGCTCGTCGCGGTGGCAGTGAACCGGGGGCTACTATTACTATTAGAAAAATTTCTCATGGCGTTGGTGTGGAAAAAATATTCCCATTGGCATTGCCTACTATAGATAAAATTGAGTTTTTACACAAAATTAAAACTCGTCGCGCTAAATTGTTTTATTTGAAAAGAGGCTATAAAAAACGCCTAAAAAAGATCTCTTAGTTTTTTTATATAAAAGTCGTAAAATATAGCCTTTTAAAAGGTTTTGTTTTGCGATGGGGATGTGACGGAATTGGTAGACGTGCAAGCTTGAGGGGCTTGTGAGCATTAGCTCGTGGGAGTTCAAATCTCCCCATTCCCACATTCAAAAAAGTTCTCATTATGAAATTTTATGTATCTTACCGTTATACCGGTGAAGATAAAAATTTTCTAAGGAAAAATCTTGAATATTTATCGTCCTTAATTAAGAAAAATAATCATAAAGATTTTATTTTTTTCCGTGATTTAGAAGAGTGGGGAGAAAAAAATATTGATTCTAAAAAAATTATCTCAAGTATAATTTTTGAAATTAAAAAAAAGCGATTCTCTTTTGATTTTTTTATTAAGCAAAGAAAAAAGTGAAGGAATGCTTTTGGAAGTCGGCATCGCAAAGGCGTTTGATAAAAAAATTATTCTTTTAAAGAAAAAAGATATTAAAATTGGTCTTTTAAAAGATGTGGCGGATAATATTATTGAATTTGAAAGTTTAAAAGATTTAGAATTTAAATTTAATGATATTAGGTAGTGGGGGCTTTGTGTTGTATTGAATTTTTATATCATATTAACTTTCCCCATATTATGCTGAACCCCTTCTGTCATGCTGAATTTATTTCAGCATCTCATTCTCCCCTATGTCATGCTGAATTTATTTCAGTATCTCAAAGGAAAGAGTAAAACCTTAAAAAACATGAGATCCTGAACCAAGTTCAGGATGACATATATTTACCCGAGACCCTGAAATGTTCAGGGTGGCAGTGAAGCCGACACGAGATCCTGAATTTCCCCTATGTCATGCTGAATTCATTTCAGCATCTCAGGGGAAAGGGTAAAACCTAAAAACAATGAGACCCTGAAATGTTCAGGGTGACATATGTTTACACGAGATTCTGAAATAATACCGAATTAATTCAGTACAAGATTCAGAATGACAGTGACTTTTAACGCGAGACTTTGAAATAAATTAAAAAATAAAACAATAAATAATTTGCTTAAAAATTTAATTAAAATCGTCTATCTGAGAGACGTAATTTAGGAAGATTATTAAAACAATAATCTTTAACAAGATCATTGTTAAATATTGTTTAAATATTCTTAGAAGCTTGAAATAATTCAATGTTTAACAACAGTTTTTTAAAGAACTTTTATGAACACTTATAAAAAAAGAAGTTATACTCATTCTTCTTTGAAAAAAAATGAAACAAAAAATACAACAAAAACCACAGAAATAAAACCGCCGATAATTTCTAAAATTTTTCCAAGCAAAGGTGTTAAAAAAACCACTAAAACCGCTTATAAAACACATAGAAGTTTTAAAATCGGAAAATTAAAAATAATTCCTTTGGGAGGAGTTGAGGAAGTCGGGCGAAATATGACCGTTTTTGAATACGGAGATGATATTGTTGTGGTTGATATGGGGCTACAATTCCCTGAGGAAGATATGCCGGGAATTGATTATATTATTCCGGATATTTCTTATTTAAAAAGCAGGGCGAAAAAAATCAGAGGAGTTATAATTACTCATGGTCATTATGATCATATTGGCGCTATTCCTCATTTATCATCTGTTTTGGGAAATCCCCCTATTTATGCCACTGATTTAACTTTGGCAATCATCGCCAAAAGGCAAGAGGATTATGCGGAAGCCGGTCCTCTTAATATTCAAAAAATTGATAAAAGCGATAAAATACAGTTAGGAAAATTTTGGGTTGAATTTTTTCATGTTAATCACAATATTCCGGGCGGTGTTGGAATTGTTCTTCATACTCCGGTGGGAAATATTTTTCATACCGGTGATTTTAAATTTGATTTTTCTCCAATAGCCGATCAGCCGGCTGATATTGGAAGAATTGCCAGACTGGCCAGTCAAGGTGCTTTGGCTTTAATGTCTGATTCTACCGGAGCAGACAGTCCGGGCCATTCTATGTCTGAAAGTCAAATTCAAAATAATTTGGAAAGAATTTTTGAACAAGAAAAAGGACGAATTATAGCGGCCACTTTTTCTTCTTTGATTAGCAGAATTCAAGAATTAATAAGTATTGCGGAAAAATACGGTCGTAAAGTGGCAATTGACGGTTACAGTATGAAAACAAATGTTGAAATAGCCAAAAAACTCGGTTATTTAAAAACAAAGTCCGGAACATTGATTACCATAGATAAAGTTAATAATTATCCTGATAAAAAAGTTTTGATTTTATGCACCGGAGCCCAAGGTGAAGGTCGGGCGGTTTTAATGAGAATTATCAATAACGAGCATCGTTATATAAAAATAAAACAGAATGATACAATTATTTTTTCCAGTTCGGTTGTGCCCGGAAACGAAAGAACCGTTCAAAATCTAAAAGATTCTATTTTTAAAAGAGGCGCCAAGGTTATTCATTATCAAATGATGGACGTTCACGCCGGTGGTCATGCGCAAGTTGAAGATTTAAAAATGATGTTAAATTTGGTTAAGCCGAAATTTTTTATCCCGATTCACGGAAATTATTATATGTTAAAATTGCACGCTGAATTGGCTAAAAAAGTTGGAATTCCGGAATCCAACATTGTTATTCCGGCGAATGGACAGATAATTGAGTTAACGGCAAATAAAATTGAATTGACCAAAAAGAAAGTGCCGGCGGAATATGTAATGGTTGACGGTCTTGGTGTCGGTGATATCGGGCAGATAGTTTTAAGAGATAGGCAAGTAATGAGTAAAGACGGTATGTTTACGGTTATTGCGGTGGTTGATGCTAAAACGGGCAAGGTTGTACAAAGCCCGGACATTATTTCCAGGGGTTTTATTTATATGAAAGAATCAAAAGAATTGGTTGAAGAAGCGCGTAAAAAAGTTAAATATATAATTCATCAAAAAACCAAAGAAAAACCGATTAACTGGACTTATGTTAGAAATAATTTAAGAGATTTATTGGGAGAATTTTTATACAAAAAAACGCAACGTAGACCAATGGTTTTGCCGGTTATTATAAAAGTTTAGTTTTTGATAATTATTTTTTAAAAAATCACCGTTTTTCGGTGATTTTTTAATTTGATTTTTTATTGCAAGTTTGTTAGAATTAAAAAACTAATTGGATTTTCAGCTTTAATTTACTGTTAATAATATTTAAAATATAAAAAATATGAGCAAATTATTAAACCCCAAAACAGAACGTTTAAGTTGGGATGAAACTTTTATGAATTTGGCTTTATTGGTTGCTAAAAGAGCTGCTTGCCGTTTTTACGAAGTGGGCGCGGTTTTTGTTGATGAAAATAAAAGAGTAATTTCTTTGGGTTATAATGGGCCAACTGAAGGTGATTATCATTGTATTGATGTTGGTTGCGCCAAGATTGATGGAGATCCGAAAACCGGAAAATTAAAAAAATGTCGTGGCGCTCATGCTGAAATAAACGGTATTATAAATGCTCAAGATACTCGTCGTTTAAGAGGGGCGACTTTATATACAACTCTAACTCCTTGTTATGATTGTATGAAAGCGTTAAATAATGCCGGCATTAAAGAAATTGTTTATTTTAAAAAATACGAAAGAATTAAAACCGGTGGTAAAGAAACCGAAATTGAAGATGAATCTTGGGAATTAGCCCAAAAAAGAAATATTAAAATGAGAAAATACGAAGGGAAAGTTTTATTAGATGTGGAGACCGATAGATTTGTTTGTTCGGAGTGTTGACAATAGGTTTAAAAAGATAATTTTAATAAATTAATAAAATAAATTTATGATTTTAGGAATTAAAAAACTTCACGAATTAGTGAAAGAAAAGCAATTGGTTGAAAATTTATGCGATCGAGAGTTAAATAATCCCGAAGGAGCCGGTTTTGATTTGCGGTTGGGAGAAGTTTATCAATTGGAGGGCGATGGGTTTTTGGGCGTGGAAGAAAGAGATACGCCCAAAGTGAAATTGATAGCCAAATCCTCTTACGCTAAGGCTTCAGAGGACAAGGGGCTTAAAAAAGATAATGGTTCATTATCCGAAACTTTAATAAAAGATAGCTTTATTTTTAAACCGGGCGAGTATTATCTGATTAAAACAATGGAAAAAGTTAATTTGCCGACCAGCTTATCGGGAATTATTTTTCCGCGAACAACTTTATTTCGTTCCGGTTTGGGATTATTTAACGGAATTGTGCAACCCGGCTATTCCGGAGAATTAACTTTTGGTATTCGTAATTTGGGAAAAAGCAATGTAAAGGTTTCTTTTGGGGCGCGAGTTGTACATATTACTTTTCATGAAGTATTGGGGGAAGGAAATCAATATCGCGGTCAATGGCAAGGCGGACGAGTGGCCACTGACGGGAAAGAAAAACAGATTTAAGTATATAAAAGAAGATACGAGAGCGAAAAGTTTTTATTAAACAATATATGGATTTTTATCAATATTTTAAAATTTATCAAGAGAAGCTTAAAATTGATATTAAAAAAAAATATCAAAAATTATCAAAAAAAGACGAAATTGATTTTAATTATTTGGTTGAAGCTTCAGCTGTTTATTCTTCCAATATTGAAGGT
>JALULG010000047.1 GCA_027040785.1 bacterium | reverse complement strand
GAACCGAACAGTTTAAATACCGCGCCGGCCATTACTTATTCAATAAAATTTTTAGCGGAAAAAGAAAAAATAAACATAAATGATCCGATAGTTTTTTTGCCGGCTGACCATTATATAGCTGACGAAAAACGTTTCTTGGAAACCCTTCAAACAGCCATTAAAGATACTGAAAACAATATCGGAACAATCGGAATAAAACCGGAAACTCCTCATATCGGTTTTGGATATATTGAAAAAGGAGAAAAAAAAGGAAGCTATTTTCAAGCAATCAATTTCAAAGAAAAACCGGACCAAAAAAAAGCCGAAGAATATTTAAAATCAAAAAAATATGTTTGGAATTCCGGAATTTATATTTTAAACATTAAAACTTTTGCCCAAGAAACCAAAAAACTTTCTCCGGAAATTTTTAAATTTCTCAAAAAAGATTTTAAAAATTTTTTGGAAAATTTTCCCAAAATGCCCAAAATATCTTTTGATTATGCCATATCAGAAAAATCTCAAAAAGTAATTATTTTTGAAAATGAATTTGGTTGGGCGGACATTGGATCGTTTGACAATTTAATGGAAGTATTATCAAAAAGAAATAAAATGAAGTCAAAACACATCGGTATCAATTCCAAAAATATTTCCGTTCTATCAACAAACAAAAAATTAATCGCCACCATTGAAGTTGATAATTTGGGGATTGTTGAAAATATGGACAGTATCTTGATTTACAAAAAAGGAAAAAGCGAAAAAGTAAAAGAAATTACAAATTATTTAAAAAAACAAAATATTCAAGAATTGGAAAATAATTTAATCGTTTACAGACCGTGGGGAAAATATGAAATTTTAATAGAGCAAGCAACTTTAAAAGTAAAAAAAATAACCGTTTACCCGGGAGAAAAATTAAGTTTGCAATCTCATTTACACAGAATAGAGCATTGGATAGTTATCAAGGGAGTTGCTCTGGTGATAAACGGTGATAAAAAAATAATTCTTAACGAAAACGAAAGCACTTTTATTCCCGCAATGACCAAGCATCGTTTGGAAAATCTAGGAAAAATCAATCTGGAACTTATTGAAGTTCAAACCGGCAATTATCTTGCAGAAGACGATATTAAAAGATACGATGATATTTATAATCGCAATCAATAATTTTCTTATTTTTTTCTTAATTTTGTGTTAAAATTAAATTAAATATTTATTTTAAGAAAGGAGGTGAATTCTATGTATGCACAACCTTGGGGATCGGCCGTAGGCGGTTCCGTAGTCGGTTTATGGGGAAGAACAATAAATTTTCTACCAAGTTTGTTTGGCGCTATTGTTGTTTTTGTCATTGGTATATTGTTAGCCGCTTTTTTGGGAACTTTAACATCCAAAGTTCTTAAAAAATTAAAAGTGGACAAAGCATCTGAAGAAATCGGTTTGGCAAAATTATTGGCGGAAGGAGGTATTGAAACAGGCATTGCCGAAATATTGGGAGCGATTGTAAAATGGTTTTTAATAATTGCCTTTTTAATGGCTGCCACCGATATTTTAAACCTTCCTCAAATAACCGCTTTTTTAAACAGTGTTTTATTATACCTTCCAAATGTTGCCGTGGCTATTATTATTTTGGCGATTACTATTATTTTGGCAAATTTTGTAGAAAAAATAGTTGCCAAAAGCACCAAAACCGCCAAATTAGCTTACGCCGGACTTTTAAAAGGATTAAGCAAGTGGTCTATTTTGATTTTTGGTATTATGGCCGCTTTAATGCAACTCGGTATCGCCAAATCATTAATTTCCATTTTATTCTCCGGAATAATTGGAATGTTAGCGTTGGCCGGCGGATTAGCGTTTGGTTTGGGCGGCAAAGAAAAAGCAGCGGAGTTTTTAGATAAAATTTCTAAAAAATAAAATACATAAAAAAACAAAACATAACTTAAAGTTATGTTTTGTTTTTGTCTAAATTTATAATAAAATCACCATTAAATTTTTTTATTTTAATTTTTTTACTTTTATTGCCTTTTCAATAAAATCTCTATATTTTTCCAAATCAACTTTTGTTTTTAACTGATACTCTTCAAGTTCTTTTCCCAAAGAAATATTATTTTCCGATTTATATTTTCTGATTTCTTCAATACTTTTAATAGCATCGTCAAAATCATCAATATTTTTATTTGTTTTAATTTTTATTTTTTCCGGCCAAGAAGAAAGATGAATACTTTTAAAATTATCCTTTTCTTTAAACAGAGTAAAATAAATTTCTTCTGTTACAAAAGGCAATATCGGAGCATACATTTTTAAAATCATTAAAAATATTTTTGAAGCTGTTTCAATAGCGGTTTTCTTTGATTTTTCATCTTCACCAAAAATTCTATATTTGATAAACTCAATATAATAGTCCGCAAATTTAGACCAGAAAAACATATCAATCTCATCTCTGGCTTTGGCATAAGAATAATTATCAAAATAATCGGTTACTTTTTTTATTGTTTTATTAAACTCTTGGATGATCCAAATATCGGTAAACTCCAAATTTTCATCATCTAAAAATAAGCTTATCTTTTCTTCATTCATCGTAATAAAACGGGCCACATTCCATAATTTTGTGGTGGTTTTCATTCCTTTTTTTATTTCATCAATATTAAATCTTAAATTTTGCCCCAAAGTTGCCCCGGTTGCCCAATAACGAATAGCATCCGCTCCATACTCTTCAATAAGTTGTTCAGACGGTTTATAATTCCCCAGTCTTTTGGATATCTTTCTACCTTTATCGTCTAATCCATGTCCGGATATCATTACATCTTTAAACGGAACATCTCCAAAGTGGTAATAACTTTTAACTATTGAATAAAAATCCCAAGTTCTGATGATTTCAAAAGCATTGGGACGCAAACTGGTTGGAAACATTTTCTCTTTCAATTTTTCATTATTCACCAATTCTCTCAACAAAAAAGGCGTACAGGAAGAAGTCGCCCAAGTGTCCATAACATCTTTTTCAGGAACAAATTTTTCAGATCCGCACTTTGGACATTTTTTAATTTTCGGTTGTGTTTCGGTCGGATCAACCGGCAATTCATCTTCTGTGGCAAAAATCGGCTCCCCACATTCTTCACAATACCAAATGGGAAAAGGGACTCCGTAATATCGTTGGCGAGAAATACACCAATCCCATTTAATAGAATTAACCCATAATTCATAATCTTTTACTTTAAAATCAGGAAACCAATTTAATTTTTTTCCATATTCCAACCACACATCTTTTTTGTCGGCTATTTTAATAAACCATTGTTTGCTTAAAACAAATTCCGCCGGCGTTCCGCAACGTTCGTGAACATTAACACTGTGTTTGATATCTTCTTGTTTAATTAATAAACCTTCTTTTTTCAAATCTTCCAATATTTTTTGACGAGCTTCCTTGATTTTCAAACCTTCATATTTACCGGCCAATTCATTTAAGCGACCATTTTCTTTTATTAAAGATCTGGTTTCCAATTTGTCTATTTGCCATTTTTCCAAGTCTTCTTTATCTCCCCAAGTGGAAACCATCATAATTCCGGTTCCCTTTTCTTTATCAACTTTTTCACTTGTTTTAATTTCCACTTCATAATCAAAAAGAGGAACAATCGCTTTCTTTCCGATCAAGTCTTTAAATCTTTCATCATCCGGATTAACATAAAGAGCGACACAAGCCGGAATAAGTTCCGGTCTGGTAGTCGCAATCAATAAATTTTGACCGTCAAGTGCTTTGAAATTGATATAATTCATTTTGGAATCCTCTTCCAAATCTTCCAAATCGGCCTGAGCAATGGCGGTTCGACAAGAAGGACACCATAAAACGGGCGCCTCCCCTCTATATAAAACTTTTTTCTTATATAAATCAAGTAAAGACCATTGAGAAACTTTGGTCGCTATCGGACTTATCGTGCTATATGTTTTAGACCAATCAACCGAAATTCCCAAATCATTCCAAAGTTTTTTATAAGTTTGAGAACCCTTTTCAGTTTCTTTTAAACAAATTTTTATAAATTCCGATTTACTTATTTTGGACTTGTTTATTTTATATTTTTTTTCAACAAACCTTTCCGTAGGCAAACCGTTATCATCAAAACCCATTGGATAAAAAACATCATAACCGCGCATCCTTTTATAACGAACAATAAATTCCGCCTGCGCATAAGACATAATATGACCGGCGTGTAAATGGTCTGCGGAAACATAAGGCGGAGGAGTATCAACAACATATAAAGGTTTATTTCCTGAAAATTGAAATTTAAAAATTTCTTCTTTTTCCCAATATTTTTTAACTTTTTCTTCAACTTCTTTTCGTTGATATTTTTTTGATAATTCCATATTTTAAGATTAGTTTTTAGCAATAAAATAATTATAAATTAAAAAATTTGAGAAGTAAAGATAATATGTTATTATTATAAATATTTTTAAAATATGTTGGATTTTTTTCAAAAAAAGAATAAAGAAAAACTATCTCCATCAGAAGCATATCTTAACGATTATCATAATTTTATTAATAAAGAAAATAATTTCTTCTACAGGCATTTTAAATTTTACCAAAAAAAATATTTAAAAATATTTTTTGTTTTTTTTACAATATTTATTATTTACTCTATTTACAGAATGA
>JALULG010000046.1:4596-4927 GCA_027040785.1 bacterium | reverse complement strand
TTTACTTAAAAACTTATAGGGATGCCAGAAAAGCTGATGGAACACCTTTAGACCACTTTGTAAAAGTTGGTCTTAAAGAAGATAGAAAACCAAATCAAGATTTTGATCCTGTTTGGTATAGAGAGTATTATGAAGATATAAAGAATGATGGTATATATCCGTTTATTCATTATGTTATTTATGGTAAAGATGAGGGTAGAAAAACAGAAGAAAATTTGAATATACTTCAAAATGAGGTTGATGAGTTAAAAGTCTTTGCAGACAATAATTTTAATAAAAAAGAATATCTTGATGCTAATCTTGATGTGAAAGAAGCATTAGTAAAAGAGAA
>JALULG010000046.1:0-4586 GCA_027040785.1 bacterium | reverse complement strand
ACCAAGTGTGGAATATCATCTACTTAATTCTGGCTTAAAAGAAATTGAAAATTTTAGTAGAAAGTTTCATACTCAATTCGAACCATTCAATAAATTATTGTATTTAGAGCTTTTTCCTAGGGTAAATGAAAGTATACAGCAAAATGTTTACAAAACAGCATTCGATCATTTTTGTGCTATTGGATACAGTGAAATTCTGGATGGAAAACGAAAATGGCCAAGTACTAAAAAATTTCACTTATTTACTGATAAACGTAACATTGATCTTAATGAGTACAATCTCTTAATTAATGAATATGATGGCTTAGTACCAATGTCTGAATTTTATCAAAAGTTTGAGATTGAAGATATCAAGAATGGTGTCAGACAATTTCATCAAGACTTTTCGCCTTATGACAACAAGCTATATTATGATAAATACAACAATGACTTAAATGGGATGTCTTCATTTGAACATTTTACTGCAGTTGGTTGCAAAGAGATTATTGAGGGCAAACGTTTTTGGTCAAAGACTCAGGGACTAAAGGAAGAAAAGAAGGAAATATTTTTTTCCATTATCATGCCAACTTACAACAGAAAAAACTTAATAGACATCGCAATAGAAAGTGTTGTCAATCAAACCTATACACAATGGGAATTACTGATCACAGATGACCATAGCAACGATGGAACAGTAGAATACCTAAACGACCAATATAAATCCCTTATTGATAAAAATAAAATAAAAGTATTTATTAATGATGAGAAAGGTGTATGTTCAGCGAGAAATAGATCATTGGCGGAAGTCCATGGCAATGTGGTTGCTTATCTAGATTCAGATAATTTTTGGGAAAGAAATTATCTTGAGAAATTAAACTCTGTATATAAATATAATGATTCACTCGATTGTGTGTATACAGCAATACGCGTTATTGATAGAAATCAAAATAAGGATTTTGTACGAGCTGTACCCTATAACAGAAAAGAACTCTTAGCTCAAAATTATATTGATATGAATATTTTCTCACACAAATCAAATCTCATAACAAAGCATGGACCATTCAATACTACCATGAATCGTTTAGTAGATTATGAATTGATTGTACGGTATACCCGACATAATCAACCCTATTTTTTAAATGAAGTCCTTGCGTCCTACATTTTTGACAAGAGTAATAACCAGATCAGTGATATTGACAGTTATGAAATCAATACTAATATCTTCAAAGAGCTTAACAAGTTGGAAATGAAACTGTTAGGATTGAATCCTAAAGATAATTATCTTTCCATTGCAGAAAAAGTAGATATCAATAAGATAAAAAACGATACCCTGCCCTGGGATATTGAAAGAGAAAAGGTTGCCAATAGGGTTTCAATTATTATCCCTGTGTATAATAATATTGAGTTAACCATAAAGTGTATTGAATCGATTATAAACAAAACGATATATGATGATTATGAAATTGTAGTGGTAGACAATTATTCCACAGATACGACTGCAGATGTATTTCACAAACTATTAGAATTACATTCAGAGAACAATATTAAATATGTACAAAATAACTTTAATTATGGATATTCTGTAGGTAACAATATAGGATTTTTCCATTCTACAGGAGAATATATTCTTCTTTTGAATAACGATATGGAAGTATTGACACATGGATGGTTAAATCAATTTGTCAATACATTAAATTCAGATGATATTAGTATAGTCGGGCCTAAGCTTTTGTACCCGGATGAAACGGTGCAATGTGCAGGAATTGCATTTAACAATGTCAATTGCATGCCATACCATATTTTCCAACATAGAAAGAGAACGGATCCAGTCATAAATAAAGAACGTGTTTTGAATGCCACTACGGGTGCCTGTATGTTTATGCGCGCAAATGAATATCAGTCAGTAGGAGGTCTGTCTCCTGAGTATCTAAATGGCGGTGAGGATGTGGATCTTTGTTTTAAAATATATGAAGCGTTCGGTAAGAAAGTCAAATACATTCCAACGGTTGAATTGATCCATCATGAAAGCAAATCTGAAGGAAGATCGATCGCTATTGAATACAATCGTGAGATTCTTTATGAAAAATGGCTTAAAAAAGTGCAGCCTCGTGATGACATGCTGATTTTTGCCAAGGAAGGGTTGATTATCGATGAGTATAAAAAGAACAAACATGATAAAAACAATCATACAGCCATCTATTTACCAAGAATGATGGATAAATTGCCCTTTTTCCTAAAAAGTGCTGAAGGGAAAAAAACGATAACGTCGATTATTGTTTTCAAACCATCCGGTATTGGTAATATGATCATGTTTACACCGGCATTGACTGCGATCAAAGAAATGTATACGAATGCGAAAATAACAGTAGCCTGTTATGCAGCGGATTCTAAAATTATTGAAGATGCGGTAGATGATGTCATCATTCTTAAAAAAGATCCTGTAACAGGTGCTTTCAATCCAGATGATCTGGAAGAAATAATAAAGAAAGAAGATGAATACCAAGTAGCTGTCTATCCACAGTTTACCAACTTTGGAAGACCTACTAAATATCTAAGAAGTATTATCTCTTATCATATTACATTCAGTCCGGTTGATTATACCGTTAAACATGAAGTACTGCACAATATGGATGTGGCATACAAGCTAGGTTGGGATAAAGTTACTCCTGATATGTGGACACCGGTAGATGAGAATTTTAAAGTAAAGAAGAGGGTAAAAGATGCCATTGTCGTTCATGTGGGCGCTTCCGATACCGTTCATATGCAAAAGAAAAAATGGCCGGAAGAAAAGTGGGTTAAATTACTCAATGCTTTACCAAAAGATGAGAAAATCGTCTTTGTGGGGGGTGAAAATGAAACAAAAGATATTGACAGGGTGATATCGGAATTAAACCCAGATAGAAAAATCAAACGTTATGACGGTAAACTGAACATTAAAGAAACGGCTTCTGTCATCAATGCCGGTAAAATGATGATATCAACAGATTCCGGTTTGATGCATATGGCCGCAGCACTTAAAAAACCGCTTATCGCGATTTTTGGACCCACTTTATTGTCTAAAAATTCAGCATGGGGTGAAGGCTTTCCTAAGTATCATATTGCCAGTACAGTTGAGTGTGCTCCTTGCTATGCTGACCCTAAAAAGCTTTTTGAATGTCCGGATGCTATTTGCATGAAGGAAATAGAGGCAGATGTTGTGCTAGATGCGGTTAATAAAATATTGGAGGAGATATGATGATAGAAGAGTATTTTAACGAACATATAGCCGTTGCATATAAGTGTCTTGAAGCAAATAGCCAGACAATACAGCGCATTGGAGACAAAGTTATTGAAACCATTCATAATGGCAACAAAGTATTGCTATTTGGGAATGGAGGAAGCGCAGCTGACGCCCAGCACATTGCAGCGGAGTTCACGGGTCGATTTGTTAAAGAACGCCGTGGCCTGCCTGCTATTGCACTGACAACAGATACATCGGCATTGACTGCCATAGGCAATGACTATGGATATGACCGAATTTTTGAAAGACAGGTTGAGGCTTTGGCGCTAAAAGGTGACTTACTCATCGGTATTTCAACAAGTGGCAACAGTGATAATGTCATAAAAGGACTCTCGCTTGGTAACGAAATAGGTTGTACAACTGTTGGATTGTCGGGAAGAGATGGAGGACAGATGAACAGTATATGCGATATTAATTGTATAGTTCCTTCAGATATTACGGCACATATTCAGGAAATGCATATTGTGATTGGGCATTTGATTTGTAAATATGTAGATGAAAATTACGAAATAAAGGATAAAAATGTCATCATTCGCTGATTTAAATAAAAAAATAATATTTATACATGTACCTAGATCTGGAGGTTCTTCTGTTACAAAAACTTTTTTTGATAATAGTATAGATTTTGATGGAAAAATTAAAGAGGATCAAACACTTGTTAGACTTGGTCGATTTCATTGGCCTATGTTAAAGATTAGAAAAGAGTTTCCTGATTTAGTGAAAGAGTGTCAATCTGTTGCTATAGTTAGAAATCCATGGAGTTGGATATTTTCAATGTATCATTACGCAAAAAGAAAGTTGGACCATCCTCTTCATGATATGGCATTAGAAGTTAATTTTGATCAATTTGTTCCTTATTTTATAGAAAATGAAAAAAGAGATATGTGTCATTTTGTATGTGATAAGAAAAATAATGTCATTGTTGATAAGATTTTGAAGTTTGAAAACTTTTATTCTGAGGTTACTCCAATTTTGTCAAACTTATTTGAAAAACCTTTTTCTCTTCATGATAATA
Organism: bacterium; assembly: GCA_027040785.1. Classification (GTDB taxonomy): domain Bacteria; phylum Patescibacteriota; class Patescibacteriia; order JAACEG01; family JAACEG01; genus JALULG01. Next base: position 312 of record JALULG010000046.1, on the reverse strand, counting down.
AGTCTACAGCAAAGCCTTTAAATTTCAAAGACTTTTATACTGCTGAGACACATGCTATGGTTGTGGAACGATATAAAGAAGATATACGAGTATTTGATTATACTAAAATACAACTTGAAATAGAAGATATGTTGCGATCAAAAGAATTGTGAGTATGAAATGAATTACGCAATATATGGAAACTGTCAATCAAATGCGTTAGCTGATATTATGAAAAAGAATAAATCCTTTGAAACTTTATATCAATATAAAAAGACTAAATTGGTTCATATGATTAAAAATGATGAGATTCAAGAAATAAAAAATATTTTT
>JALULG010000045.1:3250-4971 GCA_027040785.1 bacterium | reverse complement strand
ATTTTATTTTTATCTATAAAAGATAAAACAAAATTTTTATAATCTTTTAAAATATTTTTTTTAATTGTTTTGCCTCTTGTTTTTTTTGTTTTGTAATTATTTGTTAATTCTTTGATTTTATCCAAACCACTGTTCTTGCCAACGGGAACCGCTTTGGCGAGACAAAATTTAAAACCGTTATAATCTTTGGGATTGTGAGAAGCGGTAATCATAATTCCCGGCAGATTTAATTTTCCGGAAGCGTAGTAAAGAGAGTCGGTGGAAACTTGTCCGATATTGATTATATCTGTTCCAAAATCTTTTATGCCTTGCGATAATCCTTTGAAAATTTCAGGCGTTGACAAACGCATATCATATCCGATAATAATTTTTTTACTTTTGGTAAATTGCGCGAAAGCATTGCCGATTTTTTGAGCTGTTTCCTTATTTAGTTCTTGAGGGTAAAGACCTCTGATGTCGTAAGCTTTAAAAATACTTGTTTTCATATGATTAAAATAAATAATTAGCGATTCTTATGTATATTTTAACACTTTTTGCTTCTTTGTAAAATATATGTTATTATTAATTTATATGAAAACCGTTAAGAGTAAAACAAAAGAATTGTTTTCGCCCGGTCATTCCGCTTGCGCGGGTTGCGGTTTAGCTTTGGGCGCGCGATTAGTTGCTCAGGCGGCCGGTGAAAATACTATTATCACCAATGCCACCGGTTGTTTGGAGGTAACCACCACTAAATATCCGATGAGCGCTTGGGGTATGCCTTGGATACATTCTGTTTTTGAAAATGCCGCTGCGGTTGCTTCCGGTGTGCAAGCGGCTTTAAGATATCGTAAAATTGACAAAAAAGTAAAAGTAATCGCTCAGGGAGGTGATGGCGCCACTTATGATATTGGTTTTGGTTTGATTTCCGGTATGTGGGAGCGAAAAGAAGATATTTTATATGTTGCTTATGATAATGAGGCCTATATGAATACCGGCGTTCAAGCGTCGGGAGCCACTCCTTACGGAGCGTCCACCACAACCACTCCGCAAGGATCGGTTTCTCCGGGCTCTGAATTGTTTAAAAAAGATATGCCGGCAATCGCCATTGCCCACGGTTTAAATTATGTTGCCACCACAACAGTGGCTTATCCTTATGATATTGATCGGAAAGTGAAAAAAGCGCTGGAAACACCCGGGCCGACTTATTTGCAAATTTTGGTTCCTTGCGTGCCCGGTTGGGGGATTGACTCCAAAGACACTATTCACTTGGCTAAGTTGGCGCACCAAACCGGTCTTTGGCCTATTTTTGAAGCTGAAAACGGTCAAATAACAAATATAATGAAATTTCCGGAAAAACGTCCGGCAGTTGAAGAATATCTTCGTCCTCAAAAAAGGTTTAGACATTTGTTTAAAGATGGTAAATGGAAAAATGTTTTAGAGGCGATTCAGAAAAAAGCCGATGAGAATGCTAAAAAATTTAAATAAAAACTTTTTTAAAAATTTTTTTAAAAAAGTTTTTTGTATTTGGAGAATTTGACAAAATTTTTTACTGTTTTATATTTTAAGTAGAAAAAGAAAATATTTAAAAATATGGTTAAAATTAAAAATTTGATTAAAAAATATAATGACAAAACAAAATATAGGATATCAAACTAGTAGTGAAAAACTTTTTATTTATGTAAAAAATAAATTCGTCAATATTTTCATTTCCGAGCATATCTATACTTTTTACTTTTAGAGTA
>JALULG010000045.1:0-3240 GCA_027040785.1 bacterium | reverse complement strand
AATTTGATTAAAAAATATAATGACAAAGAAGTTCTGAAAGGAATTTCTTTTGAGGTTAAAAAAGGAGAAATTTTGGGTTTTTTGGGACCAAACGGAGCCGGTAAAACAACCACTATGAAAATTATTACCGGTTTTATGGCCCCCACCAAAGGAAAAGTGGAAATAGATGGCAAGAGTATGGAAAAGAATGCTTTAAGGATAAAAAGAAAAATCGGTTATTTAACCGAAAACAATCCTCTCTATGATGATATGTTTGTTTATGATTTTTTGAAATTTATCGCCAGATTGAAACAGATTAAAGATAAGAAAATAGAAGAGGAAATAAGCAGAGTTGAAAAAGCTTGCGGTTTGGAAGATGTTATTTTAAAACCTATTGGAGAACTTTCTAAGGGATTTCGCCAAAGAGTTGGTTTGGCTCAGGCCTTGTTGGGTGATCCGAAAGTTTTAATTTTAGACGAACCGACCAGCGGGCTTGACCCCAATCAAATAGTAGAGATTAGGAATTTAATCAAAAAAATAGGTAAAGAAAAAACAGTTATTTTTTCCACGCATATTTTAAGCGAAGCCAAAGAAGTTTGTGACAGGATTTTAATTATTCGTCAAGGAGAAATAGTCGCTTCCGGAACTCCCGAAGAGTTAACCGCAAAATCAAACAAAGAAACCCTTATTTATGTAAAAATTAAGGGTAACAAAGAAAAAGTTTTCAGCGAAATAAAGAAAATTTCGGAACTTGAAAAAGTGAAAATCAAAGATAAAGAAAGCAATGATATATACGGTTATGAAATTACTCCTCAGGAAGGAAAAGACATTAGAGAAAAACTGTCTTCAACCATAATGAAAAACGATTGGAGTATTTTGGAGTTTAAAAAAGAAGAAAAAAGTTTAGAAGATGTTTTTAGAGAATTAACGAAATAATTTTAATAAATTTATGAAGAATATTTATACAATCATTAAAAAAGAATTAAGCGCTTATTTTAACAGTCCTATTGCTTATATTTTTTTATCGGTTTTTTTACTTTCTTCCGCTTGGTTGTTTTTTCAAAATTTTTTTCTAAACAATCAAGTTTCAATGCGTAATTATTTTTATTTTTTACCTTGGTTGTTTTTAATATTTATTCCGGCTATTACGATGCGTTCTTTTGCCGAAGAAAAAAAGAACGGTACTTTAGAGATTTTATTAACACTACCAATTAAAGACAGTGATTTGGTTTTGGGAAAATTTTTAGCCGGTTTTATCTTTGTTTTAACGGCTTTTTTGTTTTCTTTGGTTATTCCGGTCAGTATTAAAAATTTGGGAGATCTTGATTTTGGCCCGATTATCGGTGGGTATTTGGGGGCTTTTTTGTTGGCAGGTTCTTATTTATCTTTGGGTGTTTTTATTTCTTCTTTAAGTAAAAATCAAATAGTGGCTTTTATTTTAAGCATGTTTATCACTTTTGTATTGTTTATTATCGGAACTCCTTTTGTTTTGAATTTTGTGCCCGGGTTTATGACTTCTTTCTTTTCTTTTTTGGGAATTGGCAGTCATTTTAACAACATTGCCCGAGGTGTTATTGATACGCGAGATTTGGTGTATTATTTTTCTTTTATTTTCTTTTTTATTTGGTTAACTGTTAAAAATTTAGAGAGTAGAAATTATAATTAAAATTTGAAATAATTATATGAAATTCAAATTAAACAAAAAGATTAAAAAAAGAGCGGATTTTTTGTTGACTGTTTTTTTGGTGTTTGGTATTTTGGTGGCGATTAATTTTTTAGCTCATTATCTTTTTTATCGTTTTGATTTGACGGAAAATAAAGTTTACAGTATTTCTCAAACCACTAAAAACATTTTAAAAGATGTAGATGATATAGTGGTTGTTAAATTGTATTTTTCAAAAAATTTATCACCCCAATTTCAAAATATAACTCAAAACGTCAAAGATATTTTAGCTGAGTATAAGGCCTATTCCAATAATAAAATAAAAATTGAAGAAATAAATCCGAGTGATAATCCCGAGGAAGAGGAAAAAATGCAAATGTTGGGAATTCCCAAAATAAGATTTAATGTTATTAAGAATGATAAACTGGAAGTTTCCGACGGTTATTTGGGGATGGCGATTTTTTATAATGGTAAAAAAGAAGTTATTCCGGTAATTAAAGATAATAGCAATTTGGAATATGAAATAACCGGTATTATTAAAAAATTAACCTTAAAAGAAACTCCTCAAATAAATTTTGCCAACGGTAACGGAGAGATGGGGAACGATCAAATAAAATATCTTTTTGATTCTTTGTCCAAAGAGTATCAAATCGGTTTTTCCGATTTGTCAACGGGTAATTTACTTCCGGAAAATGTTAAAGCTTTAATAATTTTGCAACCGACCACCAAGATCAGTGATAGAGAAAAGTATGTTTTGGATCAATTTTTAATGAGAGGTGGAAAAGTGTTTCTTTTTTATGATAGCGCTACGGTTGATCAAAATTTAGCGGTAAAACAAGTTGAAGCTGATTTTAATGATTTTTTGAAACATTATGGAATAACGATCAATAAAGATTTTATTGTTGATATTAAATCTAACGGACAGGTGGCTTTTGGTGGCGGACCGTTTCCGGTAGCGGTTCAATATCCGTTTTGGCCCAGAATATTAAAAGAAAATTTAAATAAAAATAATCCTATAACCGCGGATTTGAGTTCTTTGCTTTTTCCTTGGGTAAGCTCAGTTGATATTTTGAATGATAAAATTGACGGTAAAACGGTTATTCGTTTGGCGGAAAGTTCTGAGAAAAGTTGGACGATTGATACTACCGGAAACATTAGTCCTTTTCAAAAATTTTCCCCAATCGGAAAAGAAAAGAAACATTTGATAGCTGTTAATCTTAGGGGTAATTTTGATAGTTTTTTTAATAAAGAAAATATTCCGAATAAAAAAGACAAAGAAGAAGAAAAATTTATTTCCAAAACCGATAAAGGAAATTTAACCGTGATCGGTGATGCTGATTTTTTAAAAGATTCTTTTTTAATGAGAAGTCCGGAAAATTTGGTATTTTTTCAGAATTTAATTGATGCTTTGGTTTTGGATGATAATTTAATTAAAATTCGTTCAAAAAATTTACAAGACAGAACAATAAAAAGAGACATTGATAATAAAGAAAAGAAAAAAATAAAATATTTAAATATTTTTGGACCAACAATCGCTGTTATTTTTTTGGGATTGTTAAATTTTTGGTTTCGTCGTAAAAGAAAATTAAGTTAAAAAT
>JALULG010000044.1:3037-5012 GCA_027040785.1 bacterium | reverse complement strand
CGATAATAAATTGAATTAACATAAATTAAAAAATTTTACGAAAAAATAAATCTTTAAGAATTTTTAAACCATCGAAAAACCCTTGTCCGTATTTATTGTAAATTATTTTAACCGGAACTTCTTTGTATTTTAAATTATTTTTTTTAATTTCTTGCAAAATTTCAGTGGCGTGCGCTTTGCCGTCTTGGCTTATAACAATTTTTTCAGCTGCCTTTTTATTCAAAGCTCTAAAACCGTTATGAGCATCAGATAATTTTATCCCTGAAAAAAACCAATTCAAAAAAATAGCCGGTTTTAAAATAAAAAATTTTTTGGAAAAAGGAACTTTTGTTTTTTTTCTTAAAAAACGAGAGCCGAGCGTGATGTCTGCCTCCTTGTTTAAAATCGGTTTAATCATATCTTCAATATCTTCAACTCTATGTTGACCATCGGCATCAAAATGAATTATAATTTCCGCTCCTTTCTTTAAAGCGTATTCCGTACCGGTTTGCAAAGCGGCACCCTGATCACGATTAACAATATGTTTTAAAACAATCACCCCCGTTTTTTTCACTTCTTGATAAGTATTGTCATTGGAAGAATCATCAACCACCACAATCTCAAAATCGGGAAATTTTTCTTTTATCCCGTTTACAACTTTTTTAATATTTTTTTCTTCATTATAAGCCGGAATAATAATAAAAATTTTCATATTAAACTCTAATACCACCATCACTAAAACCGAGCAAGGCCTTGCTGGCTTTTAAATACTTTAAAGTTTTTTCCAAACCGGCATCAAGTAATACCACCGGTTCCCAACCGATAACTTGTCGAGCATAAGCAATATCGGGAATATGAGAAACTTGCTTCTTTTGTTCTCTCGGTTTAAAAACTATTTGCGATTTTGAATTGGTGCTGGAAATAACTTTTTTGGCAACTTCTATTATCGGTAAAACTTTTGGGTTTCCTAAATTAATGGGCTTAATATCATCAACTTCCATCACCTTTAAAATTCCGTCCACCAAATCATCAATATAACAAAAAGAATTTTTTGCGTTTTGATCTCCTTCTATCACCAATTCTTTTCCGTCCAAAGCATTGGAAACAAAAGTGGAAATCAACCTGCCATCTTCCAAGCTCATCCTCGGTCCGTAGGTAGTGAAAGCCCTAACTATTTTAGCTCCCAAATTAAATTTTTTATTATAAGAATCTATCAAACTTTCCGAAAAACGTTTTCCTTCAATATAACAATAATTCGGTCCCAAATGATCTGATTTGCCAACATAATCTTCTTTAATTTCTTCTCCCATAATCGCCTGACCGTAAACAACCGAACTTGATAAAAATAAAAATTTTGATTTATATTTAAGGGCCAAATCAAGAGCAATTTTTGTTCCGATCGCGCTGGACAAAAGAACATCTATACTCATTTTATCAAATTTACTCGGCGAAGCCGGACAAGCCAAATGATAAATCTCCTGAATTCCTTGCCAACGAACTTTAAATTTTTCCAATTCCGGCAAATTTTCCAAATCTATCGGTTGAGTAATATCGTGATTAATAAATTCAAAATTGGGATGACGCAACAAAAAATCAATGTTTTTTTCATTTCCGGTTGATAAATTATCTATGCAAATAACTTTATTATGACCAACCAGACGTTCCGCAATGTGAGAACCGATAAAACCGGCGCCACCGATAATCAAAATATTTTTATGTTCAAAAATTTGTTTCACAGGCATATTTTTATTATTAATTATTTATATTCATGATAGCAAAATTATCAAAATTTGACCATTCTTTTTTGGCAAAATTAATTTTTTCCGTAAATTGTCTTTTTTTAGTAAATAATTTTATATTATCGTTACTTGAAAAAGTTAAAATATCTTCAAAGCCATCATTATTCACATCAGATAAAAAAATTTGCACACCTTCTCTTTCTTTCTTATCATAAGCGAAAAATTGAGAAATTAAATTTCCGTAATTATCAAATATC
>JALULG010000044.1:0-2937 GCA_027040785.1 bacterium | reverse complement strand
CTTACATGAGGGCCGCCTCCTTTGCCGGCACCCGTAATAATTTCATCAACACCATCGCCGTTAATATCTCCGACAGCCACATTAACTCCTCCCCTAAACCTTTTATCATAAGCGAAAAATTGAGAAATTAAATTTCCGTAATTATCAAATATCCTTACATGAGGGCCGCCTCCTTTGCCGGCACCCGTAATAATTTCATCAACACCATCGCCGTTAATATCTCCGACAGCCACATTAACTCCTCCCCTAAACCTTTTATCATAAGCGAAAAATTGAGAAAGCACTCTTCCCAAATCATCTAAAACAATCAACAAAGGACGATCTCCTTTACCGGCGCCAATTACGATTTCATTATTTTTTTTCACAAAAATATTTATTTTTTGCGTAAAATATTTGGAAAGATCTATTTCTTTAACAAAAAAATCATCTGTTAAATTATAAAAACTCAAAATCACTTTGTCTTCGTTTTTATAAGAAGATAATAAATATTTTTTAAAATTTTCTTTATTTTTAAATTCTTTTCTAATTTCTTCTTTTTTGGAAACCATCTGAACGGCCTTTAAAACATTTAAAGATTTCCCCATTTTTTTAAAATATTTTTTATTTAAATTTTTTAATTCATCTCCGGAATTTAATAAAACTCTCTTTACCTCAATATCGTTCAAATCTTTATCAGCCGATTTTACCAAAGCGGCCGCCCCGCTAACCAAAGCCGTGGCAACTGAGGTTCCCGACCAACCGCTTTCATATTTTTTATTGAAATTTTTTTGAGGATCATAAAAAACAGTACTGTAAAAATTTTCTCCAAAAGTACTGATGTCAATATATTTTCTACCATAATTGGAAAAAATCGACTTATCCTTGTTTTCGTTTAAAGCCCCGACGCCAAGCAAAAAAGAACGACTTGAATCTTCGCAAATCGGATATAAAGGATTTAGGTCCAAATCAAAACCGTTTGAATTTGTATTATCATTCCCGGACGCAGCCACTACGAGAATTCCTTTTTTATGAGCTTTTTGCAAAGCTTTGCGAAGCCCTTCGCTATCATAAGAACCCACCAAACTTAAATTAATGATATCGGCATTGTTTTTAACAGCATAATTTATTCCTTGAATCAAAGAACGCATATCACCAACCCCATTATCATCCAATATTCTGATAGGCATTATTTTTGCTTTATAAGAAAGTCCGATTATCCCCTCGTTATTCGCGCCTACGGCCGTAGCCACTCCGGCCATAACGGTTCCATGAGTCATGCCAATTTCAGTACACAATCCTTCTTCCAAACAATCATCGCGAAAATCAGGATTGGGATTATTATTATTATCCACAAAATTCCAACCATATATATCATCTATATAACCATTATAATCATTATCAATTCCGTCTCCGGGGATTTCATCTTCGTTGATCCAAATATTATCTCTTAAATCAGGATGATTGATATCTATCCTTGTATCTAAGAAAGCGATTACCACCCCTCTTCCGTTTGCATAACTCCAAACTTTTTCCGCTTTAAGATTTTTTAAATAGTCTTGTTTATAAAACAAGGGATCGTTAGGAATAAAATCCGCTCTTACTAAAAAAGGGAAAAACAGAAAAATAAACATTAATATTTTGAAAAATTTTCTTTGCATAAGAAAATATTCTCCTCTTCAAAAAAAATTGAAAAATAAAGTAAAAAATAAAAAACTTTAATTAAAAACTTAATAAGATTGTTATTATAGTATAACAATACCTTGCAAAAAATTCAAGAACAAGGCATAATTAAATAAATGTTTATTGATTATTTACCCCCCCCTAATGTCATGCTGAATCCTGTGCTGAATTTATTTCAGTATCATTTCAGCATCTCATGAAGAAGAGTAAAACCTAAATAACACAAGACCCTGAAATAAATTCAGGGTGACATTAAACCGACACGAGATTCTGAAATAAATTCAGAATGACAATGAAAACCCCTCTGTCATGCTGAATTTATTTCAGCATCTCAGGGGAATATAATAAAACAGAAAACCACGAGATCCTGAACCAAGTTCAGGATGACAGTGCCTTACCACGAGATCCTGAACCAAGTTCAGGATGACATATAATTCCACATGTCACCCTGAATTTATTTCAGGGTTTCGGAAAAATGATAAAATTAAAAAATCAACGAGATTCTGAAATATTCAGAAAACAACAAAATACAATCAAAAAATTATATTATGTTTTCAACAAAATTTAAAAAAATAACCTTGCTTTGCGGAGATTTATTTGTTTTTTACTTCTCCTTATATTTAACTCTTTTAATTCGCTATGGAGAAGCTTCTCGTTTTTGGACAAAACATTTCTTTCCTTTTTCAATAATCTTTTTCTTATGGATTATTGTTTTTTATATAATTGATCTTTATAATCTTTTTTTACGGGCTAAAAATTTTCATTTCTATTCTTTGTTAAGTAAAGCATTCGCAATTAATTTAGTTATTGGGATAGCTTTCTTTTATTTTTTGCCTAATTTAGGAATTAGTCCTAAAAGAATATTATTTATATACATTATCATTTCTTTTATTTTAATAATCACTTGGCGGAAAATATTTTTTCACTTTTTTTCTTCCAAAATAGCTTTAAATAAAATTTTATTTATCGGTTATAATAAACAAGTAAAAGAACTGATCACAAAAATAGTTCAGGCACCACAACTCGGCTATTCAGCTGTTTTAATCAATAATCGCAATATTGATGAAAAAATTATTAAAAAAATAAAAATTATTAATTATACTGATAATATTAAATTATCTAAAATTATCAAAGAAAATAAAATCCAAACGATTGTTAACGCTTTAAATGATAACAACAAAAATATTACTAATCAATTTTATAATATTTTAAATTTAAAAATAAATTTTTTATCATTAACCGAGTTTTACGAAGAGATAACCGGAAAAATTCCTATAA
>JALULG010000043.1 GCA_027040785.1 bacterium | reverse complement strand
AATGTTATATTTAGGATTTAGTAGACAGAAAGCATAAATAGTTTTTATTTTTATTATTTTTTTATCCATTATTATGCGTATGAAATTATTATTTTTATAAAAAATTGATTATCTTTATCTTAAAAAGTATATTTAAAATTTTGCTCTGATATTTTTAGTTTTAATGAGAATTATTCCCCCGATTTTTGTTATTTGCCAAAATATTTTATTTTTTGGAAGAAATTTTTTAATAAAATATTTTATATAAAATAAAAAATTAAAAATAGATTTTCCATATATTTTATTAAACATTTTCATAGCCTCTATTGATGCTTCCGGGGACATGGTTGTTGCGCCATCTATTCTGTTGAAGACAAAGATTTTATCTATTAAGTATCGTTTATATTTAGGGGAATGATAAATACTGTGTATAAAATGTCCATCGGCAGCGTATCTGTATTTTGTATTATACATACCAAGGTCTTTATGTAAAGATTTTTTATAAAAAAACGCCTGATGACTTGGATTTTTACATCTTCCAATGTTGTATAGACTGGAAATTATCGGAGTGTTTTTTGTTAAATAATAAGTTGTCCCATCATTATTTATAGCTTTACTGCGACCTAGTACAAATGAGATATCATTGTCTTCGTTGAATGGTCTCATAGCTTCATTTACTGCTTTATTACTAGCGTAATAATCCCCACAATTAAGCATATTTAAAACTTCTCCGCTTGCCATTTTAATTCCTTTATTCATTGCGTAATATATACCATCGTCCGGTTCACTTATCCATTTATCAATATGTTTTTGGTATTTTTTAATTATATCTACCGTGCCATCGGTTGATCCGCCGTCAACGACGATATATTCAATATTTTTATATGTTTGAGAAATAATGCTTTGTATTGTTTCTTCAATATATAGAGCGCCATTTTTTACAATTGTGATAATACTTATTTTTTTAATCATGTTTATTATTTTTTAAAATATCATTATATAGTTCTATATATTTTTGGGCGATAATATTATCATCAAATTTTTGCTCTGCTTTTTTTCTTGCGTTTTTGCAAAGTTCGTTATAATTTGATTTGTTTAATATCCAATCAATTCCTTCGGCTAAACCGTCGGTATCGTATGGTTTTGCTAAATAGCCGTTATTTTTATGGTCAATCATATCAGGAATCCCTCCAATGTTAAATCCAATGCAAGGCGTTCCACAGGCCAATGATTCTATAACAGTGTTTGGTAAATTATCTTCTGTTGAGGGGATGATAAATAAGTCAGCTGAGGAGTAAATCAGTGATAATGTTTTTTCAGAATTAATATTTCCTAAATAGTTTATTTTGAATCCTAAATTAAGAGATTTTTTAGGTTTTGATGATCCAAAAATTAATATTTCAATGTTATTTTTATATTTTTTGTGTGAAATTAATTTTAATGCTTTTTGAAAAAAAATAAAACCTTTTCTTTTGTCATTTGTCGCGTTTATTGCTCCAAACAGAATAAGCTTTTTGTTTTGTGGTAAATTTAAAATTTTTCTAACCTTTTTCTTGTTGGTTGGTTTAAAGATATTTATATCAAGTCCATAAGGGATTATTTTTATTTCTTTATTTTTAAAAAGATTGCTTTGTTTGGCGCATTTTGCCAGCCATTTGCTGGGAGTAACAATTGTTATGTTTAAATTTCGCCAATGTTTCTTTTTTCTTTGCCAAGTCCATTTATTTAAATCAAAGCCTTTTTCAAATGGCGGACGATTTTTATTATTATAACCGTCAATATATCTGGTGGTGTTTTTAGCATAATGTTCCGCTCCGCAAAAAGCCCACATATCATGTAAAGTCCAAACAATAGGTTTTTTAATCCTTTTTAGGTCTTTTATAGACATAAACCCTCCACAAATCCAGTGTAAATGCACAATGTCGGGGTTTATTTTTCTGACTTTTTTGATATTTAAAGAGGAGAAAATAGCCGGGGAATGAATAATTTCATTTTTGGTTTTAAAAAATATTTTAGTCGGCACTGTGTCTATGATATATTTTATTTTATTTAAAAATTTTTTCCACGGTCTTTTTTCCACGATAATATCAGCGTCATCGGTGATTTTGTTTTTAACCAGCATTTTAATTTCTACATCTTTTAATTTTTTTAGCCCACTAAAAAGACGGTAGCAGGCAATAGCTGCTCCGCCTTTTTTGTCCGAGGTATTTAAAAATAATATTTTCATTTAATTAATCTTAATATTACTTTTGGTAAATTTTTTATCCTTTTTATCTTTTTGATAATAAAAAATTTTTTTATTCTTTTTAGTGCTTTTTTGTCTTCAACTAATTTTTGATTGAATTTTATTTTTTGTTTATATGATAAATCATTGTCAAAAATTTTAGTTATTCCGCAATGTATTCCGCTTCCATCTAACCCAATATTTTTAACAAATGTTTGAGTCGGGTTTAAACATAGTCCGTTTTTCTTGAAAATAGTTGTATACCAAAATATATCCCATGTATCTATTTTTTTTCTTTTGTTTGATAATACTTGCTCCCAAAAATTTTCCATCCCATCAATGTTAAATCTTTTAATATCTTTTTTGCTAAATGTATTTATGGTTTTTTCAATATTTTTTTCATAATATTTCCATCTATCCGCCCAAGTGCCCCATCCCCAGCAATTCATTGTTCGCCATAGAAATGTATCGGGCAGCTTAGCTGTATTTATCGGATAGTTCCAGCCACTGATATGCCAAACTTTTTTTTCTTTTTCGTAAAAATTCAGAGCATTATTCATAAACTTTAAAAAGTAAGGACTGGTAATTAAATCATCTTCCAAAACTATTATTTTTCCAAATTTATTTATTATATTTGTTACTCCGCTTACAATAGAATTTGTCAATCCTAAATTTTTATTTTGTTCAATTATTTTTATTTTTTTAAAACCATCTATTGTTTTGATATATTTTCGTACTTTTTTAACATTTTCTTTGTCTTTATTTGATTTATATCCATCAGAATGAATAAAAAGCTCGCTATTTTGGGCAAGTTCGTTTTTTTGTAATGCTTCTATTGTTTGTTTTGTGTGCCATGGACGATTATAAACAAACAATATGATTGGTGACAATTTTTTCATAATTTATGTAAGATTAATAATAACTAAAAAATAAGTTTTATAAAATTATACTTGCTTTAAGAAATTTTATTATTCTTAATATGTTTAAAGTTTTTACAAACATTTGAATATTTGTTTTTGTTTGTTTGAATATTATAAGAGAAAAAGTGGCTATGAAATATGAAATTAGAGTAGCGATTGCCGCTCCCGTAATACCTATGGTCGGTATTAGTATTATATTTAATATTAAATTTGAGATTACACCAAGCGCGGTTATGTAAAAGAAAATTTTTGTAAGATTTTCAGCCACTAGAAATTTATTGCTAGCCACACCCAAAAAAACAGCGATTCCGGCCCAAATATGGATGGACAACACCGGCGATGCTTTAGTAAATTCCGTGCCATACAATAAATTCACGATATCCTTGGCAAAAAAACTTATTGGAATTGCTATTAATATTGCTGTCCACACTAATATATCGTAACTCGTTTGCAATCTGTTCATATACAGTTTTTTGCTTTTTTTCTTAGCTTCTAGGATTGCCGGGAAAACTGAATTCATAACTAAAACCGGAATAAAATACCACAATTCGCTTAATTTTATAATCGCGGAATATTGCCCTAATTGTTTATCCCCAAGGATATTACCAATCATTATTTGATCTATTTTCATATAAATTATAATTGAGATAGAAGACAGAATCAATGGCCAAGAATCTTTTAATAATTGTTTTGCTGTTTTTATATCAAATATCCAATGTTTTATTTTGTTTGCTTTTTTTATTTTTTTATTATATACGATAGAAAGTCCAATAAAAACAAAAATTGATTCTATTAAAATGATTGTTACAAAAAATATAAGTGGAGCTTTGAATAGAATTAAGCATATTTTAATAATTGCACTTCCAATCGAGGATAAAGTCCTGGTATAAACACTATATTTGGAAACAACTTGCGACTGAAGCCAATAGTCAATAACATCAGATGATCGAAATATTAAACTCAAAGAAGCTATAAAAACCATTAAAGTAATAGTTGGATTATTATTTATCAAAAATACAGTTATTGAAGATAATATTACGGCAAAAATCCCGCCGTATAATTTTAGAAAGAAAATTGTTCCAAATATTTTTTCTTTATTGAATTTATTATTTAGCATTTCTCTAATAGCGATAGTGTTTAATCCCAGTTCAGAGAGAACACTAAAAATAGTTACAAACGCGATTACATAGCTTAATATACCATATTGTTCCGGTCCAAGATAACGAATAATCCAAACCCCAATAAAAAAAGCTAATATCATTTGGATTATTCTGTCTAAAAATAACCAATTGATATTGGTTAAAATTTTGATAAATTCAGGATTATTTGCAATTTTTTTAGGAAGTAATTTTGATAACATATATTTATGTTATTCATATTTTTTATCTAAACGTTTTTTTAGTTTTAAAATATTTTTAAAATAATTCCATCCTAAGGAGATAATTTTTACCTTACTTTTATCATTTTCTTCTCTAATATCAGCCCATTTGACAGGGATTTCTTTAATTAAATAATTTTCGTATTCGGCTAAAATTAATAATTCGGAATCAAAAAACCATCCATTGTTTTTAACTTTCGGAATTATATTTTTTAAAGTTTTTTGGTTTATGGCTTTAAAACCGCAAGGAGCGTCTGATATTTTGGAATTAATTATTATTTTTTTGACGATTCTATAAGTAAAAGAAATAATTTTTCTTAAAAAACTTCTTTTAACTTTTGATTCTTTTAAAAATCTGGAGCCAATAGCTATATCATAATTTTCATTTTTGATTGTGTTGATCAATTTTGGTAAAGCATTAAGATCTGTAGCCAAATCAGCGTCCATAAAAATATAAATATCGGCCGGGAATTTTTTCCAAGCGGTTTTTACAGCTATTCCTTTACCTTTTTTGGGGATGTAAAGGTA
>JALULG010000042.1:479-5052 GCA_027040785.1 bacterium | reverse complement strand
TATATAATAAAAATATATAAGAAAGGAAAATTTTAATTTAAATAATAATATAATCAATATGAATCCAAATTTTAATTTTTTAAAAAAAGGGGGATTAATAATTTTTTTAATCATTATTTTGATTGTTATTTTTTCCGGTATGGTGGTAATAGTTCCGGCCGGAGAAACAGGTGTTTATCATCTTTTTGGAAAAGTTAAGGATCAAGAACTTCACTCCGGTTTTCATTTTAAAAATCCTTTGGCAAGTGTAACCAAAATGAGTATTAGAACGGAAGAATATACAATGAGCATTACCAAAGGAGAAGGGCAAATTAAAGGAGCCGACGCCATTCAAGCCCTAACAAAAGAAGGATTACGCGTGGATTTGGATATCACGGTACTTTATCATTTAAAAGAAGATAAAGCTTCTGATATTTACAAAAACGTCGGCCTGGATTATGTTTCTAAAATTATCAGACCAAACATCAGAAGCGGTATCAGAGAGGTGGTCGCTTTATATCAAGCAAAAGATATTTATTCGGAAAAAAGACAAGAAGCGGCCCAAAATATATTGAAAAAATTAAAAGAAGAAATTGAACCGCGCGGCATAATCATAGAAGATGTTTTGTTGCGTAATGTAAAATTACCGACAAAACTAGCCAATTCAATCCAAGAGAAACTCACCGCTGAACAAGAAGCGAAAAAATACGATTTTATTCTTGAAAAAGAATCCAAAGAAGCGGAAAGAAAGATTATTGAGGCCAAAGGGCAAAGAGACGCCCAAAAAATAATTAATGAAAGTTTGACTGAAAATTATTTAAATTATCTCTATATTAAAGAATTAAAAGATAGACAGGGAACAATCTATGTTCCAACAAACCCTTCAACCGGTTTACCGATGTTTAAAGGGCTTTAAAAATATGGTTGAATTAAAAAATGTAAGTAAAATATATCCCCATAATGTTGTTGGTTTAAAAAATGTTAGTATCAATATTAAACCAAAAGAATTCGTTTCCATTGTTGGTCAAAGTGGAGCGGGAAAAAGTACTTTGGTTAAACTTTTAATTGCCGAAGAACGTCCCAGCTCCGGACAAATAATAATTGGTGACTGGGACATTACTCATATCAGAAGAAGTCGCATTCCGGTTTTACGTCGTCAAATAGGGGTTGTTTTTCAAGATTTTAAACTTTTACCTCAAAAAACCGTTTTTGAAAATGTTGCTTTTGCCGCTCAAGTTTGCGGAGAAAAAAACAAAAAAATCAAAGAATTGGTTCCAAAAATTTTAAATATAGTTGGACTGGAAGATAAAAGCCATCGTTATCCTCAACAATTATCGGGTGGAGAAAGACAAAGAGTTGTTATAGCCAGATCTTTAATTCATAGACCTAAACTTTTAATAGCGGACGAACCAACCGGGAATCTTGATTCTATCAATGCGAAAGAAATCATAGAACTTTTATTAAGAATAAACGAACATAATACTACGGTGATATTGGTAACTCATAACAAAGAAATTGTTAACAGTCTTAAAAAACGAGTAATTACCATTGCCGAAGGAGAAGTGATCAGCGATAAAGAAAAAGGACGTTATATATTATAATTTTATGATATTTAGAATAATAAAATTCGCTTTTCAAAATTTTTATAGAAATTTTTGGTTAGCTTTGGTGACTATTACCATTTTAACGGTCGCTCTTTTTTCCATTACCGCTTTAATAACTTTAAATGTAATAGCCGACAAATCAATAAAATCAATAGAAGAGAAAATAGATATTAGCATATATTTTAAAAAAGATGCGGATATCCAAAGAATATTGGCCACTAAAATGGAAGTTTCCAAATTACCGGAAGTAAAAAAAACCACCTTAATAAACAAAAAAGATGCTTTGAATTGGTTTCGCCAAAAACATCAAAATGATAAAGCGATCTTATCATCGGTAGATATTTTAGATGAAAACCCCTTGGGAGATGTTTTGGTTATTAAAGCTAAAAATACCAACGATTATCAAAAAATATTAAAATTTTTAAGTGAAAAAAAATACGATGATATTATTGATAGACGGGATTTTGACAACAAAGATCACAAAGAAATAATTGCTAAAATTAACGCTATAAAAAATAAAGTTAGAAAAATAGGTTATATTATTATCGGAATCTTCAGTTTTATTTCAATTTTAATCGTTTTTAATACCGTCAGAATTGCGATTTATACTCATCGGCAAGAAATCGCCATAATGAAATTGGTAGGAGCCACCAATTGGTTTATTAGAGCTCCGTTTTTAGTGGAAGAGGTTTTTTACGCTTTTCTAAGTTCCATGATTTTAATTTCCGTTTTTTATCCTTTGTTAAATTTTTTAGAACCTCATTTAAATTATTTTTTAAATTATAATGTTGATTTGTTAAATTATTTTAAAAATAATTTCTTTTTAATATTCGGCTCGGAATTTCTTGTAATTAGCTTTATCAATGTTTTTTCTTCTTTTATAGCGATGAAAAAATATCTCAAAGTTTAAATATGAACAAAGAAAGTATTTCAATTATCAGTACTTTAACAAATATTTTTTTGGCTTTTTTAAAATTAATTGTCGGTTTTATTTTTAAAAGTTCCGCTTTAGTTGCCGACGGAATTCATTCGGGCATTGATATTTTTTCCAGTTTTGTCACTTACATAGGAATTAAAGCATCTCAAAAGCCATCAGATAAAAAACATCCTTACGGTTATTTAAGATACGAAACCATTGCCGGTTTTATAGTAACAATTTTATTATTTTTATCGGCTTTGTGGATATTATACGAAGGTTTGTTGGGTTTAATCATAAATTCTGAATATAAATTTGGTTTAATTAGTATATTAGTAGTTATCCTTTCCATTTTATTAAATGAAATAATGGCGAGATTAAAATTTAAAATCGGGAAAAAAGAAGATAATCTTGCTTTAATAGCCGACGCTAAACATTCTCGCGCCGACAGTATTTCCTCAATAGGGGTTTTGATTGCTCTTTTTTTAAGTATTTGGTTTAAAAAAGCGGATGCCATAACCGCCCTTTTAATCGGTTTGTATATTTTATATGAAACATATCTTTTGGGCAAAGAAGTAATTGATAATCTCTTGGATGTTTCTTGTCCAAAAGCCGAAAAAGAAATTAAAAAAATATGCAAAGAAGAAGAAATATCTTTACTTGATTTAAAAACCAGAAAGATCGGTTCAAAAATTTTTGCCCATTTAAAAATCGGTTTAAACAAAAATTGGCGAATTCAAAAAGTGGACGAAATAGTTTCATCTTTAGAAAAAATTTTAATTAAAAAAGTAGAAAATCTGGAATTTATTACGATTGAAATAAGCTCTCACAACCTACGAAACGCTTATCTTAAATCGGAAAAAAGAAGTGAGAAATGTGAAAAAATAAGAAATCCGAAAATTCAAATTCCTAAAAAAGATTATCGCATTTTAATTCCTTGGCAAGGAAATAAAATTTATAAAAATTTTGGATCACCGGAATATTTTGTTATTGATAAAAAAAATGATAAAATTACATTAAAAAAGAAAATTAAAAATCCTTATTATCATATTGGTAAAGGTCATGGAATGAAAATAGTAAAAGATTTATTGCCGAACGAAATAATCACCAAAGACATTGGAGAAAACTTAAAAAAAGAATTATCTCGTAAAAACATAAAAATAAGTTTTGTATCAGGAGATTTTGATATTGGGAAATTTTTAAAGAAGAAAAATGAAAAAAATTAATTTAAAAAAAATTAAAGATATATATATTGTTGGAATAGAAGGAGCGGGGACTTCGGCCTTAGCTCAAATTTTAAAAAAAAACGGTTTTAAAGTTTCCGGATCTGACAATGGAGATAAATTTTACTTTCCCGCTTTAAAAAAAATGAAAATTAAGGTAAAACACAGTTTTGATAAAAAAAATTTACCAAAAAATATTGATTTGGCAATATATTCAAGCGCTTTTAAAAAAGATAATCCGGAAATAAAAGAAATTTTAAAAAGAAAAATACCTCTATTATCTTATGCTGAAGCATTGTCTTTATTGTTTAATAAAAAAACGGGAATCGCCGTTATTGGAACACATGGAAAAACAACCACCAGCGCAATGATCGCTTCCTTGCTTAAAAAAGCCCGCTTTAAACCAACCGCTTTAATAGGCGGGAAAGTTTTAGACTGGGACAATAATAACTTCCTATACGGAAAGGGTGATTATTTTGTCTTGGAAGCTGATGAATATCAAAATAAACTTAAAAATTATCAACCTAAAATAGTTATTTTAAACAATATAGATTTTGATCATCCGGATTTTTTTAAAAATTTAAGAGAATATCAAAAAGTCTTTATATCTTTATTAAAAAAACTCAAAAAAAACAATATTTTAATTGCCAATAACGATGACAAAAACATTAGAAAAATTTTAAAATATACTGATGCGAAAATAATCACCTTTGGAAAAAATCAAGCTGATTTTACTTTTCAAGTCGCAGAGAATGAAAACGAAGATTTAAATAAATTTTATGTATTTAAAAAAAATAAAAATTTAGGCAGATTTGAAATCAATTTATTTGGCGAACATAATATTTACAATT
>JALULG010000042.1:0-469 GCA_027040785.1 bacterium | reverse complement strand
AAGACGTATGGAATTTAAAGGCAAGTATAAAGGAGCTTATTTTTTTGATGATTATGCTCATCATCCTACGGAAATAAAAAAAACCCTGGAAGCTTTTCGCCATAAATTTAATAAAAATAAAATTTATTCCTTTTTTCATCCTCACTCATACAGCCGAACAAAAGCTCTTTTAAAAGATTTTGCCAAAAGTTTTAATAAGGTTGATAAAGTCATTGTCTTGGATATATATGGTAGCGCCAGAGAAAAAAGGGGAGATATTCATTCAAAAAAATTGGTTCAAGAAATAAATAAAATACAAAAAAATAAAGCATTATATATTCCCACTATAAAAAAATCCGTTGAATACATTAAAAAAAATATTAAAAAAAACGATTTGGTTTTAACGATAGGGGCTGGAAATGTATGGGAAATAGAAAAAGAAATTTTTAAAAAAATAAGAAAAAACAATTATTTTCAATCACTTTATTGA
>JALULG010000041.1 GCA_027040785.1 bacterium | reverse complement strand
CCATTAACTCATCTGCAACCCAAAAATCCAGGCCGATTTCATCAACGTACTTATTAAATACTTTTACGCAATAAAAATTTATTTTCTTTTGTCTTTTTTTGGGATCTTCTTTAATTAAAGCAATTACTTCCGGCAACAATTCAAGAATCAATTCATTCTTAATTTCTTCTTTTTCCTTATCGTCATTAATATTTTGCATTTTAACCCAAAGATCACCGATTGTTTTTTCTTTTAAATCTTCCTCTTTAAAATTTTGATTTTCAAATAAAGGAGGCATAAAAAATTATTTCTTTATTTTAATATCATAACAAATTTCCTCAATTTTTTTGAGGTTATTTTTAGCTTGGTCATATTTAACTCTTAAATGACCGACCAAATTAAATTTTATCAGTTCTTTTATAATTGATTCAATAACCTTCTTCAATCTTTTAACTTCCCTAATTTTCCCCTCAGAAGCCAAATTAACAGCTTTTCTAACCAATTCACCGGTTAAATCACAAAGTCCGCCAAAATAACTTTCAAAATTAATTTCAACCCCTTTCATTAAGTCCAATTTTTTCTTTTTCAAAACATCATTAAAAAACTTCGCTTCCATAAACTCTTCTTGAGCCGCTTTCAAAGAACCTTCCAACAATAAAGAAGGATTCTTTTTAATAAAACGTTTATCAATACTTTTCAGACCCTCTTCCGCTTTTTTTAAAAGTTTATCTCCTTCTTTTTCATCTTTGCGATGATAAGCGAAAATCGCCTGTTTTGAAGCGGACAAAATATCAGCGGTTTCACTGATTAAAATGCGACGAGATTTTGTAAAATCATTATATTTTTTAGTCAAATAATCAAAAAGCTTTTTATTTATCATATAAATTTTAAAAACTATGAATAAATATTTTTTATAAATTTTAGCAAATTTTAAAAAACAAAGTTATTTTAAGAATACTCTTTTCAAAAGAAAAAGTCAAAAAGAAAAAGCCGAAATTATTCGGCTTTATTATCTAAATTTTCTTGCCAAGTAGCCCAACGCCAATGCAAAACAGGTTGCAAACTGCAACAAACCTTTGGCGCTCAACCACTGCACTGTTTTTTATATTCCAAAACACCATCACAATAAGGACACTTGTCCCCTACTTTTTTCTGATTGGAAATCTCGTACAACATAAACCCTCCTTAAAATATTTTTTAAAAAACGGGATCGCTATCAAGTTCGGAATTTTGTCCGAATTTAATAGCGATCCCGTTTATAATTGCAATTTATTTCAAAGTAACGGTAGCTCCGGCTTCTTCCAATTTCTTTTTAGCTTCTTCAGCATCCTCTTTACCAATTCCTTCTTTAATAACCTTAGGAGCTCCATCAACCATATCTTTAGCGTCTTTTAAACCAACGTCTGTCAATTCTCTAACCGCTTTAATAACAGCGATTTTGTTAGATCCGGCATCCGTCAATTCAACATCAAAAGCTGTTTTTTCTTCAGCGGCTTCTTCTCCACCGGCAGCGCCTGCGGGAGCGGCTGCAACAGCTACTGGAGCGGCTGCTGAAACTCCGAATTTATCCTCTAAAATTTTAACCAATTCGGATAAATCCAAAACACTCATTTTTTCAATTTCTTCCACTAAATTTTTAAATTTTTCCGGAACTTCAACTTCTTTTTTTTCTTCATTTGAAGTTTCGTTTGTTTTTGTTTCCTCTTCTTGAGAAACTTTTTTGTCTTCACTCATATTTTTTTCTTTAAGCATCTTAAATATTTAACAAAATAATTAAGAGCTAAATTATTAATTATTTTTTATCTTTAATACTATTTAAAACTTGAACCAATCCTCTTAAATTTCCACTCAAAACATTTACAAATCCATTCACCGGAGCTTTAACGGTACCAACCAATTTTGCATATAATTCTTGTTTACTCGGAATACTGATTAAAGTCTTAACCATATTCAAATCAATAACTTTACTCTCCAAAACTCCTCCTTTTAAAATAAGCGCTTCATTGTTTTTAGCAAATTCACCGATAATTTTCGCCCCCATAACTTCATCTTCATAAGAAAGAACCACCGCAATTTCATTACTTAACATTTCAGCTTGAGGTTCTATCCCCATATCTTTCAATGCTTTTTTTAACAGAGTTTTCTTAGCAACCAAATATTCTAAATTGTTTTCACGACATTTTTTACGAATCTCCTCAACCTCATTAACAGTCAAACCGTTAAAACCAACAAAAATAATTGATTTTGCTTTTTCCAATTTATCTTTTAAAGAATTTAAAAATTCCCTCTTTTGTTCTTTTGTTTTTGCCATATAAATTTAAATTATAAAAAAACTGTGGATAACCACAGATAAATAAATTCATTAAAAATGAATTTACACCTCGATAGGAAATTAAGCCGTTTAAGGCACCTATTGTCTATGGTTAAAATCAATATATCACATTTTTAAAATTTGTCAAATTTTCTCAATCTCAGTGTCAGAAATTTAATACAATTTTTTATTTATTTCATCAACCACGGTTTCACCAAATTGTTTTGCCGAAGCAGGACCGTCAGCGGTTACAACCGTACCATCAACTACGACACCTTTTTCCATAAAAATCGCACCGGATTTTTCTAAAATATCCCTAACCCCACTGTAGGAAGTAGCTCGTTTTCCTTTTAATATTCCGGCATAAGCTAAGATCCCGGGTGCGGCGCAAATGGCTGCAACTATTTTTTCTTGATTAAAAAAGAAATCTCTTGCCAAACCGGTCAATCTCGGATCCTCCAAGTAATCCAAAATTCCTTCACCTCCGACAAAAACCACCGCCACAAAATCATCTATATTCACCTCTTCAACCTTCATATCAACCATAACTTTTGTTCCTTGAACCCCGACAGATTCTTCCTTTTCCAAAGAAGCCACTTTAACGGTAAAATCGTGTTTTTCAAAAACTTCCTTTGGGTATAAAAATTCTTCATCTCTAAATTTTTGTGGTGCTATGACCATTAAAATTTTTGACATATGTTTTATTTATTATTTATATATTTTAATTTATTTAATTCGTGCTCTTTTAAAGTTTTGGAAAAAACCGTTTCTCCGTTTTCTTTTGATAAAAAATAATTAAAATCGGTTTTCTCAGGAAAAATGGCCGCTTTAATAGCCGTTAATCCGGGATTGGCAATCGGTCCGACCGGCAAACCTTTATTCAAATAAGTATTATAAGGAGAAACCACTTTAATGTCTTCGTAAGAATATTGCCTCTTATTTTTTCCCAGAATATAAGCCAAAGTAGCGCAAGATTGCAATGCCTGTCCATTTTTAATCCTATTCCAAAATATACCGGAAACTATTTTCATATCTTCCTCATTACGGACTTCTTTTTCTATTATACTGGCCATTGTCACTATTTCAAAAACAGTCTTATTTTGTTTTTTAATTTCATTTCTTAAATTATCATCAACTTTTTTTCCAAAATTATTTAACATTTTTTCAACAATATCTTCAATATCGGCATCTTCATATACTCTATAAGTATCCGGAAACAAATACCCCTCCAAACTAGTTCCCTCTTTCATATCTTTTAAAAAAGGGTATTTTAATTTTAATTTAAGAATTTCTTTTTTATCACTTACATAAGATAAAAAATCTTTTTTATCACAAAATCCTTTTTTTTCCAAAAGATTGGCAATATCTCTTATATTCCAACCTTCTATAATTTTAATCGTTTTCTCTTTTTTTCTTTGTCCTTTTAACAAAATAAAAGTTAAATTTTTAATGTTAAGCGGTTTTTCAAAAAAATATTCTCCGGCTTTAATTCGCCCTTCTTTTCCCGACAACCAAAGATAAGTTTCAAAAACAAAAGAATCGCAAATAATGTTTTTATTTTTCAATTTATCACTGATTTGATTAACCGTTTCCCCTTTTTTGATAGTTATTCTTTGAGGAAAAGATGTTTTTTGACAAGGATTTGTCAACGCATAAATAAAATAAAAAAATCCGGCCAAAATAAACAATAATAAAATTAAAATTATTCTTTTCTTCATATTAAACTTCTTTTAAAGTTATTAACACTTCTGCCAAAGCCATAGCCGCTTCCCAACCTTTATTATGTTTATCATCCTGAGATCTTGAAATTGCTTGTTCTAAATTATAAGTGGTAATAACTCCAAAAGTAATGGGAATTTTTTCCTTCAATGAAACATATCTGATACCATCGGTGGCAAAATTAGCCACATAATCAAAATGAGCTGTCTCCCCTTTAATAATTGCACCAATTGTTATTATGCCGTCAAATTTCTTAGATTTAGCTATTTTTTGACAAAGAATCGGGATTTCAACCGCTCCCGGAACTAAAAAAATTTTAATATCTTCTTTATTTAAACCAATTTCTTTCAATGCTTTCTGAGCGCCATTACTTAATCCGTTGGTAATTTCTTGATTAAAACGGCTTTGCACAATGGCAATTTTTTTATTTTTTAATTTTATTTCCTTGAAAATATTTACGTCCATAATTTTTTATTGAAATTGTTTTAATTGATCAAGATATCGAGCTAAAACATCAACTTCAATATTAACCTTATCACCAATCTTTAATTCTGACAAATTGGTTACCTCCAAAGTATGACTTATTAAACTTATTTTAAAAAGATTTTTTTTATTATCAATTCCCGAAATAGTTAAACTAACCCCATTAACCGTTACTGATCCTTTATAAGCTAAAAATTTCATCAATTTTTGAGGCACTGAAATAAAAAACTCCAAATAATCATTATCAAAAATGATTTTTTTTACCTTTCCCACTCCATCAATATGGCCAAGAACAAAATGACCGTTTATTTTTCCATTTACCTTTAAAGATTTTTCCAAATTTATCAAATCTCCTTTTTGAGAATCAACAAATTTAGTCACTTTTAATGTTTCCGGCATCAATTCAACTTCAAAAAAATTTTTCTTCTTTTTAACAACAGTCAAACAAACTCCGTCACAATTGATACTTTCCCCTATCTTAACATCTTTTAAAAAATTTTTAGCCTCAATAAAAAAATAAACTTTATTGTTTTTATTTTTTATTTCTTGAATTTTTCCGGTTGTTTGCACAATTCCGCTAAACATAAATTTAATTAAATATCTGCAAATCTAATAACGATTGACAAAAAAGCTCAAATATGC
>JALULG010000040.1 GCA_027040785.1 bacterium | reverse complement strand
AAGACGGGAACACCGGAAAGGAGATCTCTTGGGAAAAACGGTTCCAGAAGCTGGAAAAGGAGCTTAAGGAACTGAAGAAGGAGAAAAAAACTTCTATGAATTCAGTAAAAGAATTTTTGATATTATTTTTTCCTTAATCGGCTTACTTTTAACAATTCCCTTTTTGCCAATAATCGCCCTATTGATAAAAATAGACAGTCCCGGACCGATATTTTTCCAACAAATAAGAACAGGGAAAAACAATAAAAATTTTTGGGCGATTAAATTCCGCACGATGATTAAAGATGCTGAAAAAAACGGCGCTCAATGGGCAAAAGAGAACGATCCTCGCATCACAAAATTGGGAAAATTCTTTAGAAAAACCCGAATAGATGAATTACCCCAATTATTAAATGTTTTACGTGGCGAAATGAGTTTTATCGGGCCTCGTCCGGAAAGACCGGAATTTATCGCCACTTTGGAAAAACATATTCCTTTTTACAAACAACGCTTAATCGTTAAACCGGGTTTAACCGGCTGGGCGCAAGTAAATTTTCCTTACGGTTCATCCATAGAAGATTCTTTGGAAAAAATGCAATATGATTTATTTTATATCAAAAACAGATCTTTTGCTCTGGATACAAGCATAATTTTAAAAACAATAAACACCATTCTACGCGGTGGAGGCAGATAAAATGTTTGAAAAAATAAAAATAAAATTTTACCAATTACTTCGCAAAAGTGAAAAATACACCAAAACGGATATGGTCTATTTATTTAAAGGTGGTTTTTGGCTAACCTTAGGACAGGTAAGTTCAAGTTTTTCTTCTTTTCTTTTAGCTATCGCTTTTGCGAATTTAATTCCCAAAGAAACTTATGGAAATTATAAATATATTTTATCAATAATCGGAATTTTAAATATCAGCACTTTGCCGGGAATAAACACTTCTTTGATTAGATCGGTTGCCAAAGGATATGAGGGTTCAATTTTACTTGCCGTAAAAACTAAAATCAAATGGGGAGCGTTGGGAGCTTTGGTAAGTTTGTTTTTAGGCGCTTATTATTATTTTAACAACAATACAAATATTGCCTTAAGTCTTTTAATCGCTTCCATGTTTTTACCATTTTTTGATACTTTTAATCTTTACGGCCCGTACCTGCAAGGGAAAAAATTGTTTGAAAATTACACCAAATATTTTATAAGTGTCAGAATCGGGGCGATTTTCTTAATCATAGCAAGTCTTTTCTTCTTTAAAAATTTATTTTTTATTGTTTTGATATATTTCATTGCTTGGACATTTTTCAGATATTTAATTTTTAAACGCATAATTAAAAAATTTCCACCAAATAAGAAAAAAGATAAAACTACCATTGATTATGGAAAAAAACTAACTTGGGCGAATGTTATAGGAAATATCGCAATGCAAATAGATAAAATATTAATTTTTCATTATTTAGGAGGGACCGAATTGGCTATTTATTCTTTTTCCATAATTCCAACCGAACAAATTAAAGGGTTACTGAAAAATATCCAATCACTGGCTTTGCCAAAATTTTCAAAAAATAATTTACAAGAAATAAAAAAAACAATTTTTCCCAAATTGTTTAAATTTTCCTTATTTATTGTTTTAATAATTATTATTTATATTCTGTTAGCTCCTTTTTTATTTAAACTATTCTTTCCTCAATATAAAAATTCCATAATTTATTCACAAGTGTTTTCCGTTTCCTTGTTAGCCGTTCCTTTATTGTTAATCATATCTGTTTTTCAAGCGCAAAAAATGACAAAAACTATTTATATTTTCAGGACATCTTCCGCAATTATAGAAATCTCCTTACTTTTTTTAATGATAAACTTTTTCGGTTTATGGGGAGCTATTTTTTCAAAAATTATAATAAGATTTTTTAACTTACTCCTAAGTACATTTTTATTAAAAAAAGCAAATTAAGTTATTTTTTTAATTATTTTTGCCGGGACACCAACGGCGATAACATTTGCCGGAATATCTTTAGAAACCACTGCCCCGGCACCAATAACACTATTTTCACCAATTTTTACACCGGGATTAATAATTGCTCCCGATCCAATCCAAACACCGTCTTCTATAATTATTTCTTTGGCAATATGTTTTCTTTTTTCCTTTTTTAATTGATAATTCAATCCTCCCGTATTGATAATACAAAAAGGAGAAATATGAACATAATCGCCAATCTTAATTTTTTCCCTGGCGTTTAGCAAAACACCTTCATTAATACTGGAAAATTTTCCCAAAAAAATATTTTCCGGAGAATAAACTTTTACCCTACCCAAAACCCTGCTTTTTGACGACAAGCGACCAAAAAATATACGCCAATAAAATGTTCTGATTTTATTTAAAGTTTTGTTTAAAAATTTAAATATTTTAATTTTAATCATTTTTTTAATATTATTATTGTTTTTTGTCCTAAAACAAAAGAAATGATATATTTTTTCTTTTTTATTTTTTCAACAAATGATATTTTTTTTTCTAAAAAAATATTTCTAACTCGCAAATCAACAATTTTGAAAAATTTTTGACACATAGATTTGAGTTTGAAAGTATTAAATTTGTAAATATGAGTTGGATCGTCTTTAAAGCTATGGCGCCAATTTTTTTTAGAAACAACATTATAGAAATCATAAACTCTTTTAATCGGATAATTAGGAGTTTGAATTATAAAAATTCCGCCCGGCTTTAAAATTCTTTTTACTTCTTTTAACATCTTTTCGGGATTATCCAAATGTTCTATAACATCAATAGAATAAATTAAATCAAAAAAATTATCAAGATAAGGCAATTGATACACACTGGCAGATTGAAAATCAATATCAGAAGCTTCTTTTTTCGCTTTTTTGATAATTTCCGAAGAAATATCAACCCCGTAAGCATTAATACTATGATTTATTTTTTTAATTCTTTTAATATACACTCCCTCTCCGCACCCCAAATCCAAAACATTTCCTTTAATATATTTTTCAAGTAAAAAAAGGGGAAAAGAAGTTGTTTTTTTGTTTTTATTATAATTATTCCAATCAATTTCCATAAACACATTTGATATTTTAAATAAAAAACTTTTTAAATCAAACAATAACTTCCTTAATACTAACAAAAAAACAAGAAAAAAACAAGAAAAGGGCCGTCCATCAGAACGGCCCTGTAAAAGGTTGGGTTAATATATCGAATTAGGAGACAATGATATGTCTCCAAAAATTACCTTTGGATCGGAGGTGTAAACGGAAAATCCCATTCCGTTACACGGATCTCCTAAATTAAATCCGACAGTTGTCAGATCTATTGAGAGATCTACCTCTCCTGTGGAGATGTTCAAAAACTCCTTATTAGCAATGGTTCCACTTCCCCACGCCTGGAACCAGCCGGTTTTGGAGGAATATGTTGCATAACTGTCCCCAAACGAAGACACCATAATCCTTTTCCATCTCGGCGATGGCGAATTATCGTTCCTTAGCTGAATTATAATCACCGAAGGTTCAGTGAAATATAATTTCAAATTAAGAAAACGTTCTTCATTGGAAACAGTAAACACTGTTCCAACTTTTTCAAAGTAGCAATTATCCCGGGAACCGTAGCTTCCTCCTTCCGAGAATCTTGATGATTCTGTGGTTGGAGAAATGGTCCAGGACCAATCGTTCGGTCCGACCGGGACAGTCCTGGCACTTACCGCCTCGGCGACCGTAATCTTGACCTGAACGGTCTGTGGGCTGTTGTCCGCATCGTCCGAAGTAAAAATTACGTCACCGTAATAATCGCCCGGATCAAGTCCGGACAGATCGGCGGTTACGGAAACGATTCCGGAATTTACTCCGTTTTCTTCGGAGAGAGAAAGAATCCCTGACGTGGTCGTGGCTGACCATGCCATATTTCCGTTTCCACCATTGGAAACGGAAATCTCTCCGGAAATACTGCTATCGCCATAATTGGCCGATAGCGTTAGAGAGGTAGGAACCGTCAGATGTGGACCGTCCAAAACAGTCAGAGAAAGCGTGGAACTGTCCACAGTATTCCCCATTCCATCATCAACCCGACACATAATAGAATAAGTGCCGGCTGACAGTCCGACCGGGGAAAAGGTTTCCGATCCACTCTCTTCCAGGGTACCGTTCAGGTACCACGCATAAGAAAGTGAATCACCTTCGGGATCGCTGGCCGTTGCGGTGACGGTTACACCTCCACCCTCAATGATCTCAGACGAAGATAAAGCCACCGAAACTGTCGGGGCCCCGTTACCTCTCGAGGTAACTTCATAAGTGCCATCGGCTTTGACCAAAAGGTCATAAGCTCCCGGCAGAAGCTCCTGGAACAATTGAGTAACGGAGACGCCACTCACCGCCAAACTATTCTGAACGGTCTTTACGACCTCATCAGAATACTCTGAGGTTTGTCCGGCCAGATCAACCGCTTGGACAACAAAATAATATGTTGTCCCTTCGGTCAGCCCATCGATTTGGTAAGCGCACCCGTCTGTGGTGCATACCTCTCCCTCTGTAAAAGAAAGAGTGGTGTCATACTGCCCCGAGGCAGTGCCATAAAGAATGTTGTAGCCGTAAATGTCCGGCTCAACATTTTTATTCCAAGAAACCTGAACTGTTCCGGCAAATGCCCGAACAGTCCAAAAAACAACAAACAATACCGCGGTGATAAAAATTAATCTTTTCATTTCATATCCTCCTTTAGAATTTTTGGGTTAAAATATATATTTCGCGCAGACAATCCGCGCGTTTTTTCTTTAAAGAACGGTTTTTTGTTTTTGACACTACAAGATAGCATTTTTTGACTAAAAAGTCAATACTATTATAACAAATTTATTCAATTTTGTAATCAAAAAACCCTTTCTATAATTCTGAATTTGTTTCAGGATCTCATGGTTAGCCATTGTCATCCTGAACTTGTTTCAGGATCTCGTGGTTTTAAGTCTTACTCTTTCCTTCCGAGATGCTGAACCAAATTCAGCATGACAGAGGGGAAACGAGATGCTGAATCGATACTGAAATAAATTCAGCACAGGATTCAGCATGACATGGGGGCGATTCAGCATGACAGAAAAAACAAGACCCTGAAATGAATCCAGGGTGATGGTAAACTAATACAAAAATTCAAAATAAAAATAAATTTTATTTAAAATATTTATGATATAAATTCTGATAT
>JALULG010000039.1 GCA_027040785.1 bacterium | reverse complement strand
TATCAAAGTTTTTTTAAAAAAGCCAGGTTTTGTATTTTTAAGATAATCAATTTATGTTATAATTTAAATAATTTTTAATTTTAATGAAAGGGGGTGTAAAAAATGAATGATCAACAAATTGTTCCAACAGGTATAAAAGTTATCGCTGTTTTTTATTATATCGGCGCACTTCTTTTTATATTGTTTTCTTTATATTTGTTTTATTTTGGATTTAGTGGAATTTCCGCCAGCGGTGGTTATTTATTTGCCGGACTTGGCGGAGTTTTTTTGATAATGGTGGGAATTTTTCTGCTTTTTTTGAGCGTGCTTAATTTTTTTATTGGAATGGGTTTGTGGGGAGGAAAGAATTGGGCGATAAATTTGGTAATCTTTTTTTCTGTTTTAGCCGTTTTGGGTATTTTAAAGCCCATATCCGAAGGAAATATCACAAAGAACCTTATTCCTTTGGCAATGCATACTTTAGTTGGCGCTTATCTTATATTTTATAAAATTAAATCTAAAGAGAGTTATTCTTCGGGTATGGAGGTGGATAAAGAAAAATTAAATCAATTGTTTCAAAAACAAAAACCGGAAAATGATTTTTTCCAGAATAAAAAAGAAGACGACTCGCAAAAAAAATTTAGTGAAAATTTTAAAATAAAATAATAAAAACCGGCTTTTGCCGGTTTTTTGGTACCGCTAACGGGATTCGAACCCGTGTTACCGCCGTGAGAGGGCGGCGTCCTAAACCCCTAGACGATAGCGGCTTATTTATCGTCTCCGCCAAATCTTCTTTTTCTTTTTAAGAACCAATTTATAGCCGTTTCCAAGTCTTTTTTTGAAAAAGCCGGCCAATATGTCGGGGTAAAATATAATTCGCTGTATGATGATTGCCATAAAAGAAAACCGGAAAGACGTTGTTCTCCCGATGTTCTGATAATCATATCAGGGTCCGGTAAATCGGCCGTATATAAATTTTTTTCCACTGTTTTTTCTTCTATTTTATCGGGAGCGATTCCTTTTTTGATTATTTTTTTAATTGCCTCAACTATCTCAACTCTTCCTCCATAACTAATGGCAATATTAAGAAGTCCTTTTTTTCCATTTCGGGTTTCTTTTTCTATATTTTTAACCGCTTTTTGAAGACTTTGGGAAAGATCTGAAATTCTGCCGATCACTTTTATTTTAATTCCTTTGCTTTTAAAATATTCCACTTCGTCGGTAAGGGCTTTTTTTAACAATCTCATCAAATAAGCGACTTCTTTTTTGGATCTTTTCCAGTTTTCAGTGGAAAAAGCGTAAACCGTTAAAATTTTGATATTATGTTCCAAGCACCATTCGCCAACTTTTTTAATTTTATCATAACCTCTTTGATGCCCTTTTAATGTTGGCAAATTTTTTTCTCGCGCCCATCGTCTATTGCCGTCTAATATGATACCGAGATGTTTTAGTTTTGTTTGAACCATAATTTTATTTGGTTTCTTTGTGAATAGTGTGTTTTTTACAATGAGGACAATATTTTTTAAGTTCCAAACGTTCTTTAATCTTTTTTTTGTTTTTTGTTGATCTGTAATTGATTTTATGGCAAACAGTACATTCAAATTTGATTAAATTATCTTGAGACATAACAGTATAAGAGGAATTCCTCTGTTAATTATTAAATTTGGAGCCAGAAGCGGGATTCGAACCCACGACCTACTGTTTACAAGACAGTCGCTCTAACCAACTGAGCTATTCTGGCTTTTTGGAGCCGAGAACGAGATTTGAACTCGTGACCCCTTCCTTACCATGGAAGTGCTCTACCACTGAGCTATCTCGGCTTACTTCTCTTTCTTTTTTTCTTTTTCTTCTTTTTTTTCTATGCTTTTATAAACACTCCCCAATACTCCGTTAACGAATTTTCCCGAGGATTCCCCTCCGAAAGTTTTGGCCAATTCAATGGCTTCATTAATTGCCACTTTGGACGGGATGGAATCATCGTAAACCAATTCATAAATTCCGATCCGCAAAATATTCCTGTCTATATTCGTTATTTGATTGATTGGCCATTCGGGAGCGTGTTTACTGATTTGTTTGTCTATTTCTACGATATTTTTAATAACTCCGTTAACGATATTTTTGATAAAATCTTTTTCATTTATTCCCGGGGCAAAATCGTGGATATTTTTATCGGTTAAATTTTTTATTTCTTCCAAAATCTTTTTATCTTGAAATTTGGCATAATTCAAATAAAATGGGTCGCGAAAATCCATTTGATATAAAGTTTGCATGGCAACTGTTCTTCCAAGATGGCGATTTGACATATAAAATTATTTTTCGGTTTTTTTGCTTGTAACAACTGATTTTATTTTCAAAACTTGTTTGCCTTTGTATGTTCCGCAATGCGGGCAAACAGTATGAGGTAAAACCTTTTTTTTGCATTTTGGACAAACAGATAACTCTATTTTTTTGAGAGAATCATGCGATTGTCTTTTTTTAACCGAAGATCTGGTTCTTCTTTTCTTTGGTACTGACATAAAATAATTTAAAATACATTATTAAAATCTGCTTTTAATATTAACAAAAAAATAAAATAAATCAAGTCTTTTGGGGTTTAAACGATTGTTATACTGGCTACGGTATCTTCTTTTTTCTTAAATTTCATTAATTTAACCCCCTGAGTTGATCTCCCCATTAAACTAACGGTTTTGAGTTTTAGTCTGATAATTTGTCCCAATTTTGAAATTATTATCAAATCTTCGTCCAAGCTTTTACCGTTAATAATTTTCATTGCGATCAAATCTCCCGTTTTAGAACTGATTTTGGCTGTTTTAATACCACTGCCACCGCGTGATTGAGTTCTGTAATGAGAAAGCGGAGTTCGTTTTCCACTGCCTTTTTCGCTAATAATTAAAACTTGCAAATTTTTTTCTTTTATTTGGTTTCCGATAACGTCCATTCCGATTACTTCATCGTTGTTTTTCAGTTTTATCGCCCTAACTCCGCCGGCGGTTCTACCCATCGGACGAATATCTTTTTCTTTAAATTTGATTGATTGTCCTGATTTGGTGGCGATAAAAACAGAATCTTTTCCGGAAGAAGGCATTACCCATTTTAAAGTGTCTTCGTTTTTTAATTTAATGGCTATCAAACCGCTTCTTCTGACATTTTTAAAATCTGAAATTTTTACTTTTTTAATATTACCTTTTTTGGTTGTCATTATCAGATAATGATCAGCTTCCAATTCTTCCAAAGGTAAAGTGGCTGAAATCAATTCATTTGGAGACAATTGAAGAAAATTAACGATCGCTTGTCCTTTTGCTTGGCGACTGCCGCTCGGAATGTCATATCCTTTTAATTGAAAAACTCTTCCTTTGGTGGTGAAAAACAAAATATCTGAATGAGTAGTAATTGAGAAAAACTGTTTTACCAAATCTTCTTCTTTGGTTGTCAAACCGATTATTCCTTTTCCGCCTCTGGATTGAGTTTTGAAAATATCCGGAGACATTCTTTTGATATAGCCGTCTTTTGTGATAACCACAACCGCCGGTTCGTTCGGAACCAAATCTTCAGCGGAAAAATCCCCAACGTCTTTGGCAACTATTTTAGTTCTTCGTTCATCATTGTATTTTTCTTTTATGGTATTTAGTTCCTCTTTTATAATTCCCAACATTAATTTTCTTGATGATAAAATTTTCTTTAATTCTTTAATTATTTTTTTCTTTTCTTTTAATTCGGTTTCTATTTTTAGTCTTTCCAAATTTGCCAAATTTTGTAATTTCATTTCCAAAATGGCAATGGATTGAATTTCGGTTAATTTAAACTTTTTCATTAAATTTTCTTTGGCAACTTCTTTGTTTTTTGATTTTTTAATCACTTGAATAACAGCGTTAATTTTATCCAAAGCTATTTTTAATCCTTCTAAAATATGCGCTCTGTCTTCGGCTTTTTTCAAGTCAAATTCACATCTTCTTTTAACAATTTCTTCGCGATGCTTGATATATTCTTCCAAAGCGGTTTTAAGATTTAAAACTCTCGGTTCAATGCCGTTAACGAGGGCTAACATATTAAAATTAAAACTGTCTTGAAGTTGGGTTAATTTAAAAAGTTTATTTAAGACTTTTTTAGGATAAGCGTCTTTTTTCAGTTCAATAACTATTCTAACCTCTCCCAGCCCTTTGGATTCGTCTCTTAAATCTTTGATGCCTTCCACCTTTTTGTTTTTTACCAATTCAGCAATTTTTTCAATTAAATTGGCTTTATTTACTTGATAAGGAATTTCAGTGATCAGTATTTGAAAATGATTTGTTTTAGCTTCCACAATTTCCGTTTTGGCACGCATAATCACTCGTCCACGTCCGGTTTTATAGGCCTCGGCAATATTTTTTTTGTTATAAATAATTCCGCCGGTTGGAAAGTCCGGTCCTTTGATTATTTTTATCAATTCGTCTATTTCTGTATCGGGATTATCTATCAAGTAATTGATTGTATCAATCAATTCTCCCAAATTATGAGGAGAAATATTAGTGGCCATTCCAACCGCAATTCCCAATGTTCCGTTTAGCAGTAATAAAGGTAATTTTGAGGGTAAGATTTTCGGTTCTTTTTGAGAACCGTCATAATTGGGGATAAAATCTACGGTTTCTTTTTCAATATCTTTTAAAATATCTTCAGATATTGATTCCAGTTTGGCTTCAGTGTAACGCATAGCGGCCGGACTGTCTCCGTCCATAGAGCCAAAATTACCTTGACCATTTACCAATGGGTAACGCATTGAAAAATCTTGAGCCATCCTAACCATACTGTCATATACTGCCGAATCTCCGTGAGGATGGTATTTTCCCAAAACTTCCCCGACTACCGTAGCTGATTTTCTGAATTTGGCGTTTGATTTTAATCCCAATGTCCACATTGCATATAATATACGACGATGAACCGGTTTTAAGCCGTCTCGGACATCCGGAAGGGCGCGAGAAACAATAACACTCATTGCATAATCAAGATAAGATTCTTTCATTTCTTGGGTAATCGGCAAATTTTCAATTTTTTCCTCAATCGGTTTTATATTTTTATCTTTATTTGTTTTTTTCATAATATGTTTCTAAAATAATAAAAAACAGCTCTTTGAAGCCTGATAGCTGTTTTTAATTTATCATATTCTTATTTTTTTGCAAGCTGTTATTATTTGTTTATATTTATTTCTTTTTCGTTTGATTTTTCATCTTTTTTCTTTTTTTCTTCTATTTTTTTCTTTAATTTTTCAGCCATTTTATCTTC
>JALULG010000038.1 GCA_027040785.1 bacterium | reverse complement strand
CTTCTTTTTTAGCCTCGTCTATAATTTTTATGGATTTATCCCTAGCTGACAAAAGAATTTTCTTTTGCTTTTCTTCAGCTTTAAAAAGCAATTCTCTGGCTTTTTTCTCAGCTTCATCGGCTTTTTTTAACAAAACCGTTCTACGTAACAAATAACCAACGGTTATTCCGGTAAAAATACCAAATCCCAAATACAAAATTTCCATCATATTTTTATCTAATTTTAGAGGGCCATCAATACATTAACAAAACCATCATAAAGTTTTTCTGTTTTTAAAATTTTAAATTTAAAAATATTTAATTTGATTATTTATACTTAAAAAACACTTTCGTTCCTCTCTTTGTATTGATAGCTTTCCAATCTTTAATAATTAAAACTTACCTCTTGCCATTAACTTTTAACAAAAAAAAATAAATTTTAATTACTTAACAATTTTATCAATAATGCCATATCTTTTGGCTTCTTGAGGAGTCATATAATAATCCCTTTCAGTGTCTTTTTCAATTTTTTCTATACTTTGCCCGGTATGTTTGGTTAAAATTTGATTTAATCTATGTTTTAATTGCAAAATATGAGTTGCTCTTATTTTAATATCAGTGGCTTGTCCTTCGGCGCCACCCATAATTTGATGTATCATAATACTGGAATTCGGCAAAGCAAATCTTTTCCCTTTGGTTCCGGCCGCTAATAAAAACGCTCCCATTGAAGCTGCCGACCCGATACAAATAGTTGAAATATCCGGCTTAACATATCTCATTGTATCATAAATAGCCAAACCAGCACTTACCGATCCCCCGGGACTGTTTATATAAAGCTTAATATCTTTATTTTTGTTTTCACTTTCCAAAAATAAAAGTTGAGCGATTACCGTATTGGCTACCGCGTCATCAATCGGCGCTCCCAAAAAAATTATTCTATCTTTTAAAAGACGAGAATAAATATCATAGGCTCTTTCGCCAAAATGAGATTTTTCCACAACTGTTGGTATTAAATGCATAAATATATAATATTTATTAATTTATATTTTTATTTTCCCATTTTCAAAGCCGAAAGTCAAGAGATTAAACAATTCTCCATCCTTTTTTGGTTTTTAACAAACTACCTTTTATGGCAAAACCGGCCGCCCCCTTATGACCTCCGCCACCAAACCATTTAGCAATTCTGGAAACATCTATATCGTTTTTGGTTGACCTTAAGCTTACCTTAACATAATCATCTTTTTCTTTTAAAACCATTGCAATATTTGAATCGTCAAGATTGTTAAAAAAATTCGGTAAAGTTTCTATTTTATCAGTCAGACCGTTTTTTTCCGCTCTTTCCATTTCATTTTTCGAGATAACCGTATAAGCGATTTTCATTTTATCATTTTTTTCCAATTTTTGAAAAACATTTCCCAAAAATTTCAAAGTCTCATTGTCATCCTTTTTGTTGGAATAATTTATTTTGGCGATATTAGCTCCTTTTTTCAATAATTCGCTGGCCACTTTAAAAGATTCCAAATTAGTGCCTTTGTTGGAAAAATTATCCGTATCGGTTAAAACCCCCAACAACAATCCGGTGGCCGTTTTTGCATCAAAATTAAAATTTATTTTTTTAAAAAAATTATTTAATATAACCGTTGTTGAAGAGGCCTTGGGATCAATCAAATTTAAAAAACCAAACCCCTCATTGGATTTATGATGATCAATGTTAATAATCGGAACATTTTTAATTATTTCTTTGTCAACATCTTCCAATCCTGTCCTCAAAAGATCACTGGAATCCAAAGAAATAATTAAATCGATTTTTTTCCAAAAAACATTGTTTTCCTCTAAAATATCAAAATTTAAAAAAGATAAATGATCATAATAATTATTATAATTTTTCAAAAAAATTCTAAAATTTTTATCTAAATGCTTTAAATATGAACTTATGGCAAAAACAGACCCCAAAGCGTCTCCATCCGGTTTTTCATGAGCGGTAAGCAAAATATTTTGCGCATTTTCAATAGTATTTTGAATTTCTTTATAGATCATATTCATTATAATACTCGCTGACATTTTCCAGTAAAAATTTAAATTTTGGAATATTTTTATAAGTTAATTTTTTGGATAACAAATGAGTTAAAAAACCTGACTTTTTATTTAAAATTTTTAAAACTTTTCCGGTAAATTGATTGGGTAAAACGCTTAAATAAACAAATAAAGTTTTATATTCTTTATCAATTTCCGTTCTGATAACAGTCACCAAACAACCTTTTGGAAAGTCAATTTTCCTGAAAATCAAATCGCTCAATTCTTGTCTTAACAATTCATTTGACTGTTTTCTTTTTTTTGACATATTATTTTTTTTCTTCCTCTTTAAAAATAATCAAAGTATCGTTTTCTTTGACAATCGGATCACCCTCATACAACAATCCACATTCTTCACCACTTTTTACCAAATCAACTTCTTGCTTACCTGATTGCAAATTGACTATCTTACCTTTAGTGATAATTTTATTGTTTTTTCTAACTTCAGCAAACAATCCTTTTTCCACTTTTCCTTTAAGAACTTTACCTCCGATAACCATAGATTTTTTGTCGGTTTTAAAAATTTTCAAAACTTGAACTTCACCCAATTCAACAATAGATATCTCCGGCTTAACTATTTCTTTGATTAATTTTTCAACATCATCAAATAAATTATAAATAACATTGTATAATTTAATGTCAATTTTTTTCTCTTTTGCCAAAATTTCCGCTCCGGACGTTATTTTGGTATTAAATCCCACCAATATGGTCCGACTGTTTTTATGCTGATTGTTTATAATCCCTTCGGTCTGCAAAACATCGGCCTCAGTTATATTCCCCAAACCTCTGTTAATAACTCTTATGATAATTTTATCATTTTCCATTTTTTCCAAACTCTCCATTATTACTTCCATTGATCCCAAAACATCAACTTTTAAAAGAACATTGATTCTTCCGCCTTTATCTTCTCCCAAATCTTCATCTTGCTTTTTAATAAAAGTATCTATTTTATTTTCTTTTTTGTGAGTTTTTTTGATCTTTCCTTTTTCTTCCACGGCTTCCAAAATATCACCAACATAAACAGAAGATTTCATCCCCGCAATTCTAACCGGAGTGGACGGTTCCGCTTTTTCGACTTCCAATCCGTTATAATCTTTCATTGTTCTGATTTTTCCGGCAAATGTTTGATTTATATTTATCAAATCCCCTTTTTTTAACGATCCCTTTTGGATCAAAACCGTTGCCACTTGTCCTTCTCCTTTATCAATATGTGATTCAATAATACTACCCACCGCTTTACCGGAAAAATCAACTGTTAACTTTTCTTCGTTAATATCAGCAAGTAAAAAAACCATATCCAGCAATTCATTTATTCCTTCTCCTGTTTTAGCCGATATTAAAGCAAAAACATGTTTACCTCCCCAATCTTCGGGAACAACACCAATTTCCGACAATTCTTTTTTTACTTTATCAGGATTGGCATCCGGTTTATCTATTTTGTTAATTGCCACTACAAACGGTAAATTCGCTTTTTCAGCGATTTTTATCGCCTCAATGGTTTGCGGTTTTACCCCGTCATCAGCAGCCACCACCAAAATGGCTATGTCGGCTATTTTGGCTCCGCGAGAACGCATAGCTGTAAAGGCCTCATGACCGGGCGTATCAATAAAAGTAACTTTCCTGTTTTTTCTGGCTGCCTGATAAGCGCCAATATGTTGAGTAATACCGCCCGCTTCACCTTTAACAACATTTGTTCTTCTGATAATATCCAGTAATTTTGTTTTTCCATGATCAACATGCCCCATTACAACCACTACCGGAGGTCTTTTTTTAATATTTTCGGTTTCTTGGCTTGATAATAATTCTGATAAATATTCGTCTTTATTCAAATCTTCCGACTCATTGCTTTCGGTTTTTATTGTTTTTACTCCCAAGTCAAGAGCGATAATTTCACAAGTTTCATAATCCATCTTTTCGTTTAAAGACAAAAAAATTCCGTTCTTCATTAAAATTTCTATTAAATTATTTACCGGAATGCCCAAAAGAGCGGCAAATTCTCTAACCGTAATTGAAGAAGGAATTTTAATTTCTTTGTTTTCCGCTTTTATTTCCTGTTTTTCTTTTTTTTCTTGTTCTTCCTGCTCTTTAATTATCCTCCTGTAATCATTTAAAATATCTCTCCATTCGTTCAAGACTCTTTTAGCAAGTCTTTTGTCTATTTTAATAGCTTTGGAACCGATATCAATTCCGACAACATTTAAAATCCTTCTTAATTCTTGAGGAGAAATACGTAATTTACGCGCTAACTCGGAAATATTCATAATTTTATTTGTTAATTTATCTTTGATTTATTTAGATTACTATAAAAGGTCTTTTTAGTCAATGATTAAGTGATTTTTCTTTTTAAAAATTTTAAATACTTGACATTTTCTTGCTTTTTGCTATAATACTTTCATAATTTAAGTAATTATACAACCATGCCAATAACTAAATCAGCAAAAAAAGCGTTAAGACAGAGCCGCAAAAAAGCGCAAAGAAATAAAATTATCAAAGCGGAAATCAAAACATTAATAAAAAAAAGCAGAAAAGAAATTGAAAAAGGCAAAGAAAACGCTAAGGAAAAAGTTAAAACAACCATTAAAAAAATAGATAAAGCTGTTCAAAAAGGTATTCTTAAAAAAAATACCGGAGCAAGAAAAAAATCTCGGTTAATGAAACGTTTCAATAATATTGTTAAAAAAGAAAAATAATTTAAAACACCTCCAAAGAGGTGTTTTAAAGTTGCAAAAATAAAGTTTCCGGATCAAAATATCCTTCTTTCAAAAGAATGTCGGTTTTTAATAATTTTTTATATTTATTTTTCAATTCATCTAAGCTGTAATCTTTAATTTGGCTTTTTAATTTTGTTTCCACAAAAAAGGGGATTTTTAAAAAGCGCCTTAATTCGGCATAAGGGTTTCTTTCCAAAATATCTTTAGCGCAAATTAAAAGTCTATATTGGCGTAATAACATTGTAAAAATATAAGTGACCTCAACTCCTTCGGATAGATATTGATCCAACAACTTAAACCCTTCTTTATTGTTTTTTAAAACCAAAGCATCTATTAAATCAAAAATTTTTTCATCAAAAGAATCTTCAATAATCATTTTTACATCTTTTTCAGTAATTTCTTTTTCTGCAAAATAAAACAATTTATCAAACTCGTTTTTAATTTTCCATAAATCATTTTTCGTTAATTCCATCAACAAAGAAAGAGCTTGGGAAGATATTTTTATATTG
>JALULG010000037.1 GCA_027040785.1 bacterium | reverse complement strand
AAAAAAAATAAAACTAAAAAGATAAAAAATATCTTTTTAGTTTTATTTAAAAAAGATGTTTTAGGTTTGGAAGGCATTGTTGAAATAATGTTATTTTTTTTATTGTAGCATAAAAATGGGAAATAAAAAAATCAAACCACCGGCTTAGTCGGTGGTTTGATATAAAAATTTACACTAAAAAACATTAAATATTTGTATGTTTCAACTAAACCCAACCCCTTGCTTTCATTGCGCCGGAGACTCTTTCAATAGCCAAAACATAAGCGCCCATTCTTAAAGTGGTGTTATATTTTTTCTTTTTTTGCCAAATTTCATCAAAAGATTTTACCATTATTTTTTTTAGTTTATCCAAAATTTCTTTCTCTTCCCAATAATAATTATAAGCATTTTGCACTTGCTCAAAATAACTAACTGTCACCCCGCCGGCGTTTGCCAAAATATCCGGGACAACCAAAATATTTTTCTCAAACAAAATTTTATCAGCTTCCGGAGTGATTGGTCCATTGGCCAATTCAACAATCATTTTGGCTTTTATTTTTTTGGCCTCATTTTCATTAATGGAATCTTCCAAAGCGGCCGGAATTAAAATATCAACATCTTCATAAGAACAACGTCCTGTTTCATTTTGATCTTCAAAACCGACAACGGTTTTATTTTTATTTTTATATTCAATCAATCTATCAATATTCAAACCGTTACAATTAATTACCTTTCCCTTTGAATCACTGACAACGGTTATTTTATAACCCTCATCGGCCAACAATTTGGCGATAAAACTGCCGGCATTACCAAAACCCTCAATACCAACAGTGGCATTTTTTCCCAGTCCGAGTTTTTTAACCCCTTCCTCTAAGACGTAAAAAGCTCCTTGAGCGGTAGCGTATTCTCTAACTTTTGAACCGCCGATATTTAAAGGTTTTCCGGTAATCACTCCGGGAGCATGAGCACCTTCCAATTTTTCAAATTCATCCATCATCCAACCCATAATTCTCGGATCCGTATAAACATCGGGAGCGGGAATATCAATACTTGGACCCAAAAGTTTATAAATCGCTCTGATATATCCTCGCGACAAATGTTCCAATTCTCTATCGGATAATTTTTTGGAATCAACAATCACCCCGCCTTTGGCTCCGCCCAAAGGAATATTGACAATAGCTGTTTTCCAAGTCATCCAAGCGCTTAACGCTTTTACTTCACTGCGATTAACGTCCGGATGAAATCTAATTCCTCCTTTATAAGGTCCGCGAGCGTCATTGTATTGAGAACGATAACCGGTAAAAACTTTCACCTTCCCATTATCCATTTTCACAGGAATGCTTACCTCTAAAAATCTTTGCGGAGACAAAAAACAAGTATTGATATCTTCCGGGATATCAATTATTTTATTAACCTCATTTAATTGTTTCAATACATTTTGAAACGGATCATGTTTTGACATAAATATAATTAATAACAAAAATTAAAAACAAAAAATTATTTTTAAATTTTGTCTTATTTTAAATTTTAAAAAGAGTTTTTAAAAATTTTTCATCAACACCTTTGTGATTTTTACAAATAATATCCTCCTTCAATAATTCTATCGCCAATTTTCCCAAAGAAGCGCGAACGGCTTTTATTTGAGTGATAACATCCAGACATTCTTTTTCGTTTTCTATCATCTTTTTAATTGCTTTTACCTGTCCTTCAATTCGCGCGATATGATTAATTGTTTTTTTCATTTCTTTTTTCATAAAAATAATATACCCATATAGGGTATATTATCATATAAAAAAATATTGTCAAATTTTATTTACTATTCTTTTTTTTCCATTCTTCAATCAATTTATGATTACCGGACAATAAAACTTCCGGAACTTTATACTGCTTGTTTCCGACTTTAAAAATTTCCGGCCTTGTAAATTGAGGATATTCAACAAAATCGGCATTTTCTTTTTCATTAAAAGTTTCCTCATTTAAAGAATCTTTATTTCCCAAAAAATTCGGCAATAAACGAGATACGCTTTCCATAACAACCATACTGGCCACTTCGCCTCCATTTAAAACATAAGGTCCGATGGAAATTTTTTCATCAATAAAATTTTCTATGCGCGCATCAATTCCTTCATAACGCCCGCAAATAAAAACCAGATTTTTAAATTTTGAATACTCAACGGCCTTTTTTTGGGTAAATTGCTCACCGCCTGGAGACAACAATATTATTCTCCTATCTTTTTCTTTTTTTAAAGATTTTAAAGCTTTATAAATCGGTTCAATTTTCATCAACATTCCGGCGCCTCCTCCATAAGGAGTATCATCAACCGTTTTATGTTTGTCGCTGGTAAAATTTCTAATATCTATAATATTAATGGAAATTATTTTATTCTTTAAAGCTTTGGAAATTAAAGATTCCTTTTTAAAAGAATCAAATAAATTTGGAAAAATTGTTAAAACATCAAATTTCATATTTTTATAAATAATTTTATAAAAACAAAAAAGCCACGTTGTGGCTTTTTTGTTTTATTGTTTTTTGGTTTAGATCTTTAAATCATTAACCATATCCGT
Source organism: bacterium (assembly GCA_027040785.1). Classification (GTDB taxonomy): domain Bacteria; phylum Patescibacteriota; class Patescibacteriia; order JAACEG01; family JAACEG01; genus JALULG01. The sequence continues at coordinate 2,731 of JALULG010000037.1, read as the reverse complement.
ATCAACATCTGATTGGCTTTGACGAGGCGCTCTGCGACCACCTTCCGGCTCTTCAATTTTTAAATTGATACGAGCATTGGCTTTTGCCCCAACGATTTTCAAAAGGGTGCGAATAGCTCTGGCGGTTTGACCTTGTCTGCCAACCACAAATCCCATATCTGCAGGGTTAATCTTTAGGGTTAAAAGAACCCCCATTTCGTCAACCTTTCTTTCGGTTGTTACGTCCTCAGGATGAGAAACGATAGATTTTACAATGTACTCTACAAATTCTTGATCTTGAGTTTTATCTGCCATGTAAGTCTTGTTAGTGAATTAATAAAAATTACTTTTTATTACTACCAGCCCGACCTTTTCAATAACTGGTTATAAAAAAATAATAGCATATTTTGGATTTTCTGTCAATTTCAATTTTAAATTATTATATCAAAAATTTATTTTTTTCCAATATTTCTATAATTTAATTTCTTTTTCAATAATATTTTTAACTTCTTTAACCGCTTCTTTTAAATAACCTTCTTTATTTATTACAACATAATCATAATATTTTTCTTCATTCTGAATTTCTTTTTTGGCGTTTTCAATCCTCTTTTTCAATTCTTTTTCCGAAATATTTTTATCTCTTTTTCTTAATCTTTTTTTTAAATTTTCTATGGAATCAGGTTTAATAAAAATTGTTAAAGCGTTATAGTTTTTCTTATAATATCGCGTACCAACCGCATCGGTATTGGCGATTATAATAAAATTTTCTTTTATTTTTTTCTCCAAATCCGGCAAATAAGAACCGTAATAAACATCTCTGTTTTTAATATAAGTATATTCGGGGATATTCCCTTTTTCAATCTCTTTTAAAAAACCTTCTTTTGAAAAAAAATAATAATCTTGTTTATGTTTTTCGTTTAATCGCGGCTTTCTACTGGTTGCCGTAATCAAGCGAGTAAAACGCGGAAAAAAATTGATGATTTTTTTCGTAATAACACTTTCTCCGACTCCGGTCGGTCCGGCAATTACAATAATATTGGTGTTCATAATTAAGATAAATTATTTAAAATCATTTTTAAATCATCGGGTAAATCTTTTTCAAACTCTTGCCATTGATTGTCCAAATCAAAAAACCCCAATTTATAAGAATGTAAAAAAATTCTTTTTAAATCATTCGGTAGAAATTTTAAATATTTTTTTGAAAAATATAAATTATCTCCGGCCACCGGATGATCAATCGCCTTTAAATGAACCCTGATTTGATGAGTGCGCCCGGTTAAAATTTTCACCTTTAAAAAAGTAAAATTTCTAAATCTTTTTAACACTTCAATTTTTGTGATCGCGGTTTTATAATTTTCCTTATCGCCAACTTTCATTAAACCGGTCTTTTTGTGACGACCGATTTTCAGCTCTATTTTCCATTCATCTTTTAAAATTTGACCGTGTGCCAAAGACAAATATTCTTTTTTGACTTTTCTTTTTTTAAATTGCTCTTTAAAATGCAAAAAACTTTTTTGATTTTTAGCGATCAACATAAGACCGGAAACATCTTTATCCAAACGATGCACAATTCCGGGACGATTTAAATCTTCGCCCACATTTTTAATTTTCGGATAATAATACAACAAACCGTTCACTAATGTTTTTTTAAAAACACTTTCATGAGGATGAACCACCAAACCGCTCGGTTTATTGATAATCAGATAATCTTCATTTTCAAACAAAATTTCAAAATGAATACTTTTATCCGCTTCTAATAAATTTTTATCTTTAACTTTTTTAAAAACACTTTTTTCAATTTCCAAAATATCTTCAGTTTTTATTTTATAACGAGAAGTAGTCGGTTTTTTGTTTATCAAAATATCTTGATTTTTAATTTGTTTTTGCCAATAAGAACGAGAAAAATCGGGAAATTTTTCTGTCAAAAATTTATCCAATCGTTTGCCGTTTTCTTGAAGGTCTATTTTAATTTTTTGAAAATTATTCATATACAAGAACTATAGGCAATTTTTTTCTTTTTTTCAAGATAAAGAAGAGTCAAAACTAGAGATCTTAAAATAAATTCAGAGTGACATGTGACGAACATGAGATTCTGAAACAAGTTCAGAATGAGATATGTTTTTCCCCGTCACATTGAATCGCCCCCATATCATACTAAACATCCCATGTTATAGTAAACTATTCAGTATCTCAAAAAAAGAAGAAAGACTAAAATCCACGAGCCTCTGAAATGTTCAGAGTAACATAATAGCCAACACGAGACCCTGAAACAAGTTCAGGATGACAGTGGGTTTAACACGAGATCCTGAAATAAATTCAGGATGACAGTCGGATCAACACGAGATCCTGAAATAAATTCAAGGTGATAATAAAAATGATATTAAAATTATTTTAACTTTTTACTCTTGTTTTTAAATAAAACCCAAAAGACTTGATTTTTTTAAAAAAATAATTATAATACTTAATATTGTAATAATATAATAATTTATGCCAAAGAGAACTTATCAACCAAAAACCAGAAGAGCTTCAAAAAAACATGGTTTTAGAAAGAGAATGTCCACTAAATCAGGGCAAAATGTTTTAAAAGCCAGAAGATTAAAAGGCAGAAAAAAATTAACCACTGTTTAATTTTTTAGTTTGGCCAAATAATCCAAACTTAACTATGTTACCTAAAAATTATCGACTAAAAAACCACCAAGATTTCAATTTGGTTTTTAATGAAGGTAAAAGTTTTTTTCAAAATATTTTAGGT
>JALULG010000036.1 GCA_027040785.1 bacterium | reverse complement strand
CTATTAAATTATCTTCTTCCTCTTCTTCGTCTTGAATTTGCGGTAATAAAATTTTTGACTTTAAATGCAAAAGTTTAGCGGCCACAAACAAAAAATCAACCACCTCGTCGGGATAAATTTTTTCAATCTTTTTAATATAATCAAAATAAGAATTTGTTACTTCAATCAATGATATCTCCGTAATATCCAATTTTTGTTTCTGAATCAATTGAAGCAATAAATCAAGAGGTCCTTCAAATCTTTTTAACCTAACTTTTAACATATATTATCATTAAACACCAAAGCTTTGCAATGTAATTCTTAATTTAATTATACTACACCTTAAAGTTAACATCAAACAAAAAGACGATATAATCATAATAAAAACGAAGAAATATGTGTTAAACTTTTTCGTTATGCTGAATGCTCTCCTACCTTATATAAACATTTCAGCATCTCTTTTTTATGTTAATTTCAGAATCTCAGAGAAAGGAGTAAAACTTAAAAATCCATGAGATTCTGAAATAAATTCAGAATGACAGTGACTAACAACGAAACTCTGAAATATTCAGAGCGACAATACGACCCCTATGTTCTGCTGAATCTTGTACTGAACTTGTTTCAGCATTATTTCAACATCTCATTGGGAAGTAACGAATTAAACCACGAGATCCTGAAACAAGTTCAGGATGACAGCAGAATTGACATAAGATTCTGAAATAAATTCAGAATAACAGTGGCCAACAAGGAAACTCTGAATCAAGTTCAAAATAACAGCAAATCCTTCTATGTCATACTGAACTTGTTTCAATGTTTTTTCAACATCTTGAGGGAAAAATAGAAACAAAAATTACTTTGATTTTTATTAGTATAACAAAAAATCACCTTTTACGGTGATTTTTATCTTTCTTTTTAATCTTCCAAGTCTATTTTTAAACCTAATTCTTTGAGAAGTTTATCATCTACTTCTGACGGAGTATTAAGCATTAAATCTCTGGCTCGTCCATCTTTTGGGAACGCTATCACCTCCCTAATATTCGGCTCGCCGGCCAACAGCATAACAAAACGATCCAAGCCCATAGCTATTCCACCATGAGGCGGAACCCCATATTCAAAAGCTTTTAACATATGCCCAAAACGTCTTTGAGCGTCCTCTTGGGATATTTTCAATATTTGAAATATTTTTTCCTGCAATTCTTTTTCGTGAATTCTCATTGAACCGCCTCCAACTTCAACTCCATTCAAAACCAAATCAAAAGCATGAGAGCGAACATTCAAAGGATCTTTTTCCATTTTTTCAATATCCTCATCCAAAGGCCTGGTAAAAAGATGATGAACCGCTGAAATTTCTCCGGTAGATTTGCTTTCTTCAAATAACGGAAAATTAACAACCCATAAATAAGCCAAAATGTTTTCCGGAATAATCTTTAATTTTTCAGCGCTCGCCTTTCTAACAACCCCTAAAGCATCGCAAACAGTTCTAAAATCATCGGCTCCAAAGAATATTATATCTCCACTTTCCGCGCCTACCTCTTTAATGATTTTTTGAGAAAGCTCTTCTCCTAAAAATTTAACGATTGGGGATTGCAATTGATAAATTCCGTCTTTTTTTTCTTTAACTACAATATACGCCAATCCTTTGGCGCCGTTTTTAATGGCCAAATTGGTAAAATTATCAATCTCTTTTCTGGTAAAAACAGATCCTTTCGGAACTCTCAAAGCGTGCACAACCCCGCCGGCTTCAACGGCTTTTGAAAAAACGGCAAAACCGCACCCCTTAACCATTTCCGTAATCGGTTTAATTTTTAAATCATAACGAATATCCGGCTTATCCGAACCGTAAAAAGTCATTGCCTCTTGCCAGGTCATTCTCGGAAAAGGTTTTTTAAGAATTTTTTTATCAGAAGAAACTTTTTCCGTAACCTCAATAAAACAATTTTCCATTTCTTGAATTATATCTTCTTGCTCGGCAAAACTCATTTCAATTTCAAATTGAGTAAATTCAGGTTGACGATCACCTCTTAAATCCTCATCACGAAAACAACGAGCTATTTGAAAATATTTATCAACCCCTCCAACCATTAACAATTGCTTTAACTGTTGAGGGCTTTGCGGTAAAACATAAAAATGTCCTTGATAAATTCTGGAGGGAACCAAATATTCACGACTTCCCTCCGGAGTATTTTTAATCAAAGACGGCGTTTCAATATCAATAAAATCTTTTCTATAAAAATAATCTCTAATATATTTAGTCACTTTATTTCTTAAAAGTAAATTATTCAACATTTTACGGCGACGCAAATCCAAATATCTGTATTTTAAACGTATTTCCTCATGAACATTTTTCAATTTTTCTTCTGAAATTTCAAAAGGCGGTGTTTTTGCTTTTGAAAAAATTTTTATTTCCGAACAAGCAACTTCAATTTCGCCGGTTTTTAATTTTAGATTAATCATATCATCGGGACGCAACCTTACTCTTCCTTTTACCTGAATCACCCATTCATTTCTAACTTTATCGGCCTCTTTCCAGGCCTTTTGAGAAATTTTCGGATCAAAATTTATTTGCGTAATCCCATAACGATCACGTAAATCAATAAAAATAATACCGCCATGATCACGACGGCTTTTAACCCAACCGGATAAAATAACATTTTTCCCATTATGTTCTTTGGTTAATTCATTACAAGTATTTGTCCTAAGCATAATTTTATAAAATTGTAAACAAAAAAATAACTTCAAACCTAATGCTTAAAGTTATTTTATAATACATCAAAAAAAGATAAAAGTCAATCAATATTTTCTTAATTTAAAATTTCTTTCAATTCTTCAATTAATTGAGCCGGAGTTAATTCAATTTTTAAAAAATATTTTTCCGCCCCCAATTTCAAAGCGTTATTTTTATCTTCTTCGCTACTTAAATTTGTCAAAACAATAACCGGAATATTTTTAATTTCCGAATTTGATTTTATTTTTTTCAAGAAATCAAAACCATCCATATCAGGCATTACCAAATCAGACAAAATCAAATCCGGTTTTTTTTCCAATGCCATCGCCAGCCCCTCTTTCCCATTGTTGGCCGATAAAATTTCATAACCGTTATTGGTCATTTTTTTCGCGTACATATCTATTAAAATTTGATCATCATCCACAAGAAGAATTGTATATTTTTTAGTCATAATATTTATATTATTTTTCAGTTTTAACGATTATTTTAATTTTATTTTTATTTTTGGGAATATGCTTTAAAAGATTGAAAGGAGTTTTTAAATCAACCCTTTCTATTGCCGGCAAATCCTCTAAATATTCTTTAGCAAAAACAATGTCTTTACCAACCAATTCTTCTCGTTTAGAATCTAAAAAATCTTTTTTAATAATCATCTCTCCGGAATAAAAAACTTTAATTTCGGCGGTTTTATTATTTTCATCAAAATTTTGACAAACATAATTAAAAGAATCCTTATCAAGACTTAGAAGTTCTTTATCATCGGGAATTATTTTTTGAACATCTTTTTCAGCCAACTCAATAATCTTATTTTCATCAAAATTCACTTCAACAATTTTCTTTTTTAAAAATAATTTAAAAGTATCGGTTTTCTCTCCCACTTTTTTATCGGTTCTACTTTCAAGTTCTTCCGCCCAATTAACTTTTTTCATTCGCGGAATTTTACCGACCAAACTTAAAGTGATTTTATTTTTTTGATCCAAAGCGATCTTTTTTTGAGCTTTTTTCATTAAATCTTCGGACAATTTTTCTTTGGCAATGTTAATATCTTCTTGGCTTAAAACGGAAACTTTTTTAAATCCTCCTAAATCGGAACGATTTTCCGCATAAATAATTTTTTGCAATTTTTTAGAAAGACCGGGAATTGTCATTTTTGTCGGTTTGAGTGGTCCGATAAAATTTTTATCATCAGGATAAACTTCCACCTCCACTTCTCCGCCGGCCGGCACTAAAACAGATTTTTTTAATCGAAACAATATATTATCCGGAGTTAAAACCCTTGTTTTAACAATCAAAGGTTGGTCAAAAGAAGCTTTATTGATAATAAAAACAGTGCCGATATTTTCTTTGGCCTCCTTTTTTTCTCCCGTAACTTGAAATTCTTTTTCTTCCTCAACCGTAACCGCATCAACAAAACCCTCAATTTCCTTATTCCCCATATCTTTATTTTCGGAAACTCTCACTATAAATTCGGAATTGATTTTTTCTTTTACCGGTTTTACAATCACATCCACTTTGTAAAAAATAAAATAAAAAGCGACCAAAGCCAAAAACAAAACCAAAAAGAAAAAATTTAAAGCTATTTTTTTATAAGTATAAATTTTTTTAACAGAGGACATAATATAAAGTCAAAAAACCTTAAATAAAATTATTTTTTGGTTTTTCTACTTTTTACCTTCTTCTCTCCACGATCAAGAAGTTTAGCTCCTTGTTTAATTAATTCAACCAAAAGCATTAAATTGGAACTTGAATGAAGTATCTTTTCTTTAAAAGTGTCAACAAAATTATCAACTTTTTCAATAGTATTCATTGCGTTTTTAACCATTTTATCGGCTTCGCGAAAAATTTTTATTAAATAATACAAAATCCAAGAAACAAAAATCGTTAACCATAAAATAGAAAAAGCCAAAATAATATAAAAAAAGTCTTTGCTTGTTTCTAACATAAAATAAAATATTATTTTCTAATTTTAGCTTGAAATTTTTTCTCTAAAACTTTAACTATTTTGGCAAAAATAATATCAGCTTCTTCCGATGTTAAAGTTTTATTCTCGGATTGAAAAGATAAATGAAAAGCCATACTTTTTCGATTCTCTCCGATAATATTATCGTCTTCATACAAATCAAACAATTCAATTTTTTTGATCAACGAATTCACTTCTTTAATTGTTTGAACAATTTCATTATACAATATTTTTTTAGATATGACAAAAGACAGGTCTCTTTCAATGGCCGGAAATTTTGCAATTTCTTTAAATTTTAAATCTTTAAGATCTTTTTCTAATATCTTATCAATATCCAATTCAAAAAAAGTAATATTTTTCCCTTCTCCCGAAATATTCTTTAAAACAGCCGGATAAATCTCGCCGAAAACACCAATCTTTTCTCCCCTTATTTTCAACCCCAAACTTCTATAAGGATGCAATAAAGGATAAATATAAAAATCATTTTCTTGAGGAATGAAAAATTCCAATTCATTTTCGAAAAATCCCGCTCTTTTCAAAAAAGATTTAAGCAAACCTTTTAGTTTAAAGAAAAAAACAGCTGTTTTATTATTTTTTTTCTCCAAATCATTTACAAATAATC